>CAZANF010000116.1:0-6908 GCA_964486425.1 uncultured Spirochaeta sp.
ACTCCCGGGAGGCTTTTCTGTGGACCTCGGGCTGGGAGGCACGCATATCCACCTGGTATCTGTACTTTCGCAAGATTGATTTTCCTGCGGATCCGGAGATTCACGGAAACTGGGAATGGATAGGCATTTACTTCGGCGAGTCATTGTAATGGAGGCTATGGTTGCGGCGGTCCGCAGCCGATACTACAGTATGCATAGCAAAGCCTTTCCAGTACTTGCAGTTCTGCTGTTAATCCTTCCGGTTCTGCCGGGGGAGACTGCGGAGAACATCTCGGTTGAATACATGGTCGACTGGTCCCAATCCCGAATCTCCATTATCGCCGAGGCTCCAATCCCTTCAACTCGGCTGAATAGAGCCTCGGCGCGGCAGCAGGCAATTCGAAACCTTGATGAAAGAATGCTGCAGCTGCTTATTGAGGGGATCATGCACCTCAGACTGGATTCCGGCAGCACCCTTGCCGACAGGCAGGACGGCGCACGTTCACTTATGCAAAACATCGACGAGATTTACAGCAACCGCATACAGGAATATTCGAGGGTATCCTCCGACCTCCAGTCCGTTCAGCTGCGCTACCACTTTCAGCTCTACCCTTATATTATCTCCAGTTTTATTTCTCATGACATAGCGCGACCTGTTCCACACCGACTCGGCTGGGCACCTCGAGCCGAATACAGCGGGATTATCATTTATGCAGCACTTCATGAGATTCACGGGGCGCTGCTGCCGAAAATCCGCTCTGCAGACGGCACAATAGTCTACGATCACTCCATGGTACCCCCGGAAATCCTCCGAACCAGGGGTGCAGTCCGGTACTTTACCGATCCGGGCAGTACGGACATCTCCGAGCATGTCGGAAACACTCCGGTGCGCATAACTGCAGTCGGAGGATTCGGGGATACATTAACCGACGTGGAGCTCGCCGAGCGCGATGTACATGCCATTTTGAGCAATCCGAGTACGCGCAGAGCCATGCAGGAAGGCCGCATCGCTATTATTCTGTCACCGGAAACCGGCATTACCCGTTATTGACTTTCCCACCAGCTTATCGGCATCATAGGGGCATGAGAAAGCCTACCCTTCTACCTGTTACAAAAACGCATATCTTTGCTGCCATAGTTTTGTGTTCAGCTGCACTGTTCTTCGGTTGCAGCCAGAATAAATCAGCAGTAGTACTCTGGTCTCCAAGCCCGGATCAGTTCCCGCATGGCTCCATAGTAAGCGTGATCTCGGAGGGTGAAGATACCTCAATAATCAAGGCCCCGAATGACTCGGAGCAGGAGAACCTTTCCATCGAATCCTGGCGCATCCGCAGCTTTGAGGAGGCTGAAGCAGCTCGTGACTTTCACGATGCATATCAGCAGGTAGCCGATACCACCGCGGTCTCACAGCGCAACGCCCTGCCGATGCGAGCAGAATCAAATTCCAGCGCACCGATTACCTACCGGCTTCGGGAAGGTGAAGAAATCAAGATTCTCAGCCAGTCCGATGAACCGGTAGAGGTCGGCAATCTGCAGGACTTCTGGTACGAGGGTCTCACCGATTCAGGGATTACCGGCTATGTATTCGGTTTTTACCTGAATCTCCTTGATCCTACCTCTGAAATACAGGATGAACGCGACGAAATACTGGATGAGCGACTCAAGTCCTTGCTGAGCAGCGTATGGCGCCCAATCGAATTCAGACGGATGATTGAGGAAGAGCAGATAATTCCGGATCGATTGCGCCCGCGCTATGGACTATTCTTCAATACCGAAGAACAGCGAATAGACATTGTCCTTCGCCAGAATTCCTTTGTACTTGGATACGATGAGATTCAGCAAACCAACAGCCGGACCTATCTGTTCACCGGGGCCGACACTACAGTGCAATTCGTTGCTGATGACGAGGTTCAGGTACAGTTCCCGGTAGGCAATCGTACACAGAGCGAATCGTTTGTGATACTCGAAGAAGATATTGAAGATCTCAGAACAGCTGAATTTGCCCGTCGGCAAATAATGCTGGAGCAAATTCTGGAGGGGGGAACGGAGCTGAGCAGTACCGCATACGGCACTATTCAGCTGCAGCCGGACGGCAGTTTCGAGTGGACCGGCCTGGAAAGGCTTCAACCGCGCATCATCCCCTCCGACGCGGAAAACTCCGGCATGATTGAGTTCACATATTTCAGAGACCCATCGCTGCAAGCGCAATACCAGGGGACTGTTGCCTTCAGGTTCACAGGATCGGATACTCCGGTCGTGTTCCTGTATGAAAAGGTAAACAATGGATTGCGCCTTACCTACGTACCACGGAACACGATCTCCAACCAGACAGTTGAGTCGGTCAGCCTCTCGCCGACCATCCTCTTCTTTCAGTATCAGGAAAGTGAATAGCAGCATGTCCGGTTATCACCTGCAGGCATCACAAATCTCTCACTCCTTCGGGGGTCAAACCCTGTTCCATGAGGTCTCCTTCAAGATGCGCTCAGGTGACCGGATAGCCCTTGCCGGTTCCAACGGCAGCGGTAAAACCACATTCATGCGGATTCTTTCCGGAAAAATGCAGCCGGACAGCGGGTCGGTAATCCTGAGCCGCAATGCCCGAATCGGATATTTACCGCAGCAGGGTGTTGAGCTCCATACACATTCCATTTATGCAGAAGCCGAAATGGTTTACAACCATGTGGTCGAGATGATTGAACGCCGGCAGCAGCTCAGCGAAGCGATGGCCGACGGCAATCACTCCGCAGCAGTTCTGGAGGAATTCGGATCCCTGCAGGAGCATATCGAGCTCTCGGGGTATTACCAGCGTGAATCCGTAATTGAATCGACCTTGACCGGCCTGGGGTTCCGCTCCTCGGACTTGAACCGGCCCTGCGCCGAATTCTCCGGCGGCTGGCGTATGAGAATTGCTTTGGCAAAAATTCTCATAGATCGGCCGGATTTTCTGCTGCTGGATGAACCAACCAATTATCTCGATATTGAGGCCCGGCAATGGCTTGAGGCCTGGATGAACCGCTTTGAAGGCGGAATACTGCTGGTAGCCCATGACCGTTACTTCCTGGATTCTACCATGAACCAGGTAGTGGAGCTGTTTCAGGGCAGTCTGCGCCGGTATCCCGGCAGCTACAGCCGCTATGAGCGCGTCCGTACCGAGGAAATTCTTCAGCTGACGCGGGAGTATGAGCAGCAGCAAAACGAGATCGCCAAGCATGAGGACTTTATCCGCCGCTTTCGCTACAATGCCAGGAAGGCCAAACAGGTGCAAAGCCGGGTAAAGATGCTGGATAAAATCGATACCATTGAGCTGCCCCCGCATCTGAAACCAATGGCAATCCCCATGCCGGCACCCCCGCATTCCGGAAAGGATGTGCTGCAGCTTTCGGGGCTCTCGAAATCCTACGGCAGCGTTGAGGTACTCCGCCATATGGAAGCCACAGTGCAGCGTGGTGAGCGCATTGCCCTGACCGGAAAAAACGGCATGGGAAAATCCACCCTGCTGCGAATTCTGGCGGGCACGGACACCGATTATGACGGCCATGTGCAGCTCGGCAGCGGGGTGGCTGTGGGTTTTTATGCACAGGAATCCGCATACTCCCTGCCGGAGCACATGACGGTACTGGAATATCTCGAATCACAGGCTCCGAATGACCGCATAAGCAGCGTACGAGATCTGCTTGGTGCCTTTCTCTTTCACGGGGATGATGTATTCAAGACTATCGGGGTTCTCAGCGGAGGAGAACGCAGTCGCGTTGCCCTGCTGCAGGTACTGCTGACGCCGGTTAACCTGCTGCTGCTGGACGAGCCGACCAACCATCTGGATATAGTTTCACAGGATGTTCTCGCTGATGCCCTGCAGCGCTTTTCCGGAACTGCTGTTGTAGTTTCACATGATCACGATTTTCTTGAACGAATCGCAACCCGGGTTATTGAGCTTGGGCCTCACCGGCACCGCAACTTTCCCGGGGATTACGGATATTACCTGCACAGGATACATGCGGAAGAAATGGTGGAAACGGCGGCCGAACCGGCAGCACAGCCACGAACACAGACAACCGCCACCACGGTCCAGCAGGATTTTGCCGAGCAAAAACGCATCCGCTCACGTCTGCAGAAACTCGAGAAGCAGGAGGCGAGCATTATGGCCGAGATGGAGGCCGTCGACGAGCGGATCGCCGACCTGGAGCTTCAGCTCGCCGACCCGTCGGTATATACCGACGGGGCAAAGGTACAGCAGGTCCAGGCCAGACTGACAGAGCAGCGGGGATTGCAGGAGGATTGGGCAATCCAGTGGGAATCCCTGGACGCGGAGCTCTCTGCTTTGCGTAACGGTATAGCCTGAACAAACCGACGCAGTGACTTGCCCATCCCGACAGCCCCCGCTACAATACGCAGATGCAGCGAATAGTATCATGGAACGTAAACGGCATCCGTGCCGCACATAAAAAGGGGCTGCTTGACTTCGTACAAAGCGAAGCACCCGACTTCCTGTGCCTCCAGGAAACCAAAGCCCACCCGGAGCAGCTGCCGGGTGAGCTAAGCGAGGCCCTCGGATATCATACCAGCTACGCCTCGGCGGTGCGCCGCGGCTACAGCGGTGTATCGATATGGTCCCGGCGAGCCCCGCTATCTGTACAAACCATGGAAATTCCCGATTTTGATAACGAAGGCCGGGTGCTGATAGCCGATTTCCCGGCCACGGAGACTCAATCCGAGCTTACCATCATAAATGCCTATTTCCCGAACAGCCAGGAAGAAGGGCGGCGCATTCAGTACAAGCTCGAGTTCTGCGCGGCAATGCTGGAGCTCTGCAACAATCTTACCTCACAGGGACGGAACCTTGTACTGTGCGGTGATTACAATATCGCCCATACCCCGATTGATCTGGCAAATCCGGAACAGAATACAAGAAATCCGGGGTACCTGCCGCAGGAACGGGAGTGGATGACCTCCTTTCTCGCATCCGGGTACAGCGACACCTTTCGCATGTTCAACCCGGAAGGCGGGTGCTATACCTGGTGGTCATACCGTTTCGGCGCTCGCGAACGAAACATCGGATGGCGTATAGACTACCACTGTGTAAACCCGCTGCTGAAGGAACGCGTCGAATCCTCGGTTATTCTCCCGCATATTATGGGATCGGACCACTGCCCGATCCGCCTGGAGCTGAATTCTTGACTTTTTATATCCAGCCGCATATGCTCGAACCGAGGTTTGCATGAAGATTCGCTACAATGCCCCTGTTACCCTCACCTTCTCGCTGGTTGCCGCCGCAGTCCTTCTGCTGAACAGCACTCTGCTGCCGGGAATAACCGGAAACCTGTTTACCGTCCGACCTACCATGTCCGCCGGCAACCTGCTTGATTATCTGCGTCTGGTAACCCATGTGATCGGCCACAGCGGCTGGAATCATCTGCTGGGCAACCTCGCCCTGCTGCTGCTTATCGGGCCTATACTGGAAGAGAAGTACGGCTCGGGCGGCATAGCGGTCATGATTTTTCTGACGGCCTTGATTACCGGCATTGTCAACATTATATTCATGCCGTCGGCTCTGCTCGGTGCCAGCGGGGTGGTATTTATGATGATCCTGCTGGTATCCTTTACAAATATCAGATCGGGGGAAATCCCGCTCACGTTTATCTTGATTCTGGTGCTGTATCTCGCAAGAGAGTTCTACGGGGTTTTTCAGAACGATAATATATCACAGCTGGCGCATATAATCGGCGGAGTATGCGGCAGTATGTTCGGTTTTATGCGTCCCTCCCGTAAGGAATAAGCAGTACCTGCATCGCAGCGAAAAGGAAATACCATGGAACTCATACCGAAACTTGAAGCCAAGATTGCGCGTCACTCCGAGGTCGAAAAATTAATTGCCGACCCGGAACTGCATAAGGATCCGAACCGTTTCAAGGAACTCATGCGTGAACACTCCCAGCTCAGCGACCTGGTTGAGGCATACAGCGAGTATAATCAGGTCCAGCAGCAGATTCAGGAGAACAAGGAGCTTCTCGCCGAGGAAAAAGACCCTGAAATGCGGGAGATGGCCAGGGGCGAACTCTCCGAACTCGAGGGTCGCAGTCAGCAGTTAACCAAGCAATTGCGGCTGCTGCTGGTACCGCGGGACCCTATGGATGAAAAGAGCGCCATCGTCGAGATACGTGCCGGAACCGGCGGGGATGAGGCGGGGCTGTTTGCGTCCGACCTGTACCGCATGTATGCCCGGTATGGTGAAAAAAGAAACTGGAAACTCGAATTCCTTACCATTAGCGAAACCGAGATCGGAGGCTTTAAGGAGGTCGTGTTCTCGGTATCGGGAAAAAACGTCTACGGATCACTGCGTTTTGAAAGCGGGGTTCATCGTGTTCAACGTGTCCCGGCGACTGAATCCGGCGGACGAATACATACCTCGGCGGTTACGGTTGCAGTACTGCCTGAGGCTGAGGATACCGACATTCAGCTGCATGACAACGAGCTCAAGATTGATGTCTTCCGCTCCAGCGGGCCCGGCGGGCAATCAGTAAATACAACCGACTCTGCGGTGCGGATTACCCACCTTCCAACCAATACCGTGGTTATCTGTCAGGATGAGAAGAGTCAGCTCAAAAACAAGGCCAAGGCCATGCGGGTTCTCAAGGCCCGTCTCTACGAAATGGAAGAGAAGAAGAAACAGGAGGAACGCGCCAGTGTCCGCCGCAATCAGATTGGAAGCGGAGACCGGTCGGAGCGCATCCGGACCTATAATTTCCCGCAGAACCGGCTGACCGATCATCGCATCAACCTGACCCTGTACAAGCTTGAACTGGTTATGCAGGGCGAGCTGGACGAGGTTATCGAGGCCCTGCAGATAAGCGCGCGCGAGGAGCAGCTCCAGGAAGCATGACAATACGAAGTGCTATGCTGGAAATGCAGCGGATGATCGGCGGGGACTCCCC
>CAZANF010000116.1:7008-9162 GCA_964486425.1 uncultured Spirochaeta sp.
TGACAATACGAAGTGCTATGCTGGAAATGCAGCGGATGATCGGCGGGGACTCCCCGGCTCTGGATGCCTCCCTGCTGATCGGGTTCGTCTGTGGAAAACCCCGTGAACAGCTGTATACCGACCTTGATTTCCAGCTCTTACCTGAACAGGAGTATCAACTGCATGAACTCACCAGACAGCGGGCGGCAGGCATACCCGTCGCCTATCTGCTTGGGGCCAAGGAGTTTTACGGACGGGAGTTCAAGGTTGATGCCCGTGCACTCATTCCGCGACCCGACACCGAGATCCTGGTTGAAGCCGGACTGCAGGCTATTGATGCACGAACCGCAGATCACACAGCATCCGGCGGACGACGGCCCCTCCGGGTACTGGACCTGTGCTGCGGAACCGGTTGCATCGGGATAACCATCGCCGCGGAGCGCCCGGACTGCGAGCTTGTGCTGGCGGATATCCAGCAGGAAGCCCTGGACCTTGCCCGGGAAAACGCCCGCAGACTGCTGCCGCCGAACAGCCGGCCCCACATCATCCGCTCGGACATATTCGGCAGCATTTCTGGAAGATTCGATATTATTCTGACCAATCCCCCGTATGTAAGTGAACATGAATACCGGGAACTCGATATGGAGCGGTGGGGAGAACCCGAAAATGCCCTGGTTGCCGGGAAACAAGGGCTTGAAATAATTCGTCGAATTGCCGATACAGTAGTAGATTATATATATCCGAATGGATATATCGCAATTGAGGCGGCAGATCAGCAAGCAGCAGTTATAGGGCAGTTGCTGGCCGACAGGTCCTTCCAGATGATCGAACACTACAAAGATCTTGGTGATCACCTCCGCGTAACGGCAGCGACCTATCCAGGGTAAGGCGGCATGTATGGTACATGATTTAGGCAGCTTTGAAAAAATTCTCACCGCATATACCGATGAAGAGCGCGAAAGGATCATGGTAGGCGCTCGTGAGAGCAAGCGCCTGCATGAGGGACAGATGCGTGAAAGCGGGGAGGAATACTATACCCATCCCCTGCAGGTAGCCGAGATACTGGTCGGAATGCGCCTGGATCCATCCGGGATTCTTGGAGCCCTGCTGCACGATGTTCTCGAGGATACCACCCTTACCCGCCAGGAACTGCGCGACAAGTTCGGCAAGGATGTCGAGCAACTGGTGAACGGCGTGACAAAGATAAGCCTGGTCAAGGCCAAGAACAAAAGCGTGCAGGAAGCCGAGACCATACGTAAAATGCTGTTTGCGATGGTCAAGGATATCCGGGTCATTCTTATCAAACTTGCAGACAAGCTGCATAATATGCGCACCCTCGGATTTAAAAACCAGCAGCGCAGAATTGCGATTGCACAGGAATGCCTGGACATATATGCACCGCTGGCCGGGCGGCTGGGGATAAGCTGGATGAAGGATGAACTGGAGGATCTTTCGCTCAAGCATATCAACCCGCAGGCATATGCACAGATCAAGGCTTTTGTCGCGCAGAAAAAGCAGGAGCGAGGCGAGTACCTGGAGCGGGTGCAAAAGGCAATCTATGACGAGGCGGAGAAAGAAGGCTTCTCGATAGCCGTTGAGACCCGTGCAAAGCATTTCTATTCCATCTATAACAAGATGAAACGGCGCAGCAAGGATCTGGACGAGATCTACGACACCCTCGGCATACGTATTCTCTGCAGCAGCTCAACAGAGTGCTATGCTTTGCTGGGACTGGTGCATAACCTGTGGATGCCCATCGAAGGACGGTTCAAGGACTATATTGCGATGCCGAAATCAAACAGATACCAAAGCCTGCATACCACGGTAATGTGTTTCGGCGGCAGACTGATAGAGATACAGATCCGCACCTATCAGATGCACTATACCGCGGAATTCGGGGTTGCCGCCCATTGGCTGTATAAGGACGCCGGAACACCCGGTAGTCATCCCAGCCATGATCTGGCCATTATCCATCGTGTCCGTGGGCTGAACGGGCTCAAGATTACCAGTAACGAGTTTCTGGATGAGATTAAACGCGAGATTCTCAAGGGTTCAATCTATGTGTTTACCCCGAAGGGTGATGCGGTGCAGCTTCCCAAGGGGGCAACTGCGATTGATTTTGCCTATCACATCCATACCGAAATCGGGGACCATATCTCCGGAGCCAAGGCCGAC
>CAZANF010000117.1:0-3447 GCA_964486425.1 uncultured Spirochaeta sp.
CTCCCGGCGCGTGAGGGTGAATATACCGGAGGTCAGCTGTTTGGTCAACAGGGATTGAGAAAGATTATACCAATTTTACGATGCATTCAAAGATGCATGAATCCTTACTTGGTGTCTGATTTCTTTTCCTGTTCTTCCTGCTTGAGAAGCTTTTCCTTATCAGTTATCTGCTGTTTCAATTCATCCAGCTTCTGAAAAACATCCTTCAATTCAGGGGTTTTCTGAGATATCGAACCCTTACCTTCTTCAACCAGCAGCTCATATGACATGGTGCCAAGCTTCAACATTTCCTGCTTTGCCTGATTTTCCAGCTGGCGAATCTCAATACGGATCACACTGGTCTCTCCGAAATCATGAACCTTCTCCCGGGCTTTATCCAGAAAATCCCTTGACCCTTCCATGCTGGTTGAAATCGCCTGTTTCATTCGTGTCATAAAGTCCATGTAAATCTCCTTAAAAATAATATACTACTCTCCCCAGCAAATCGCCAACCGAATGGTACTGATACAGGAATTACAGTTGACCGGTATTTTGAAAGGATTGTACACTTCCGTATCTTACTCAGCAACAACAAGGAGTTCATATGAAGTTAGTATTTCTCGGCCCCCCCGGTGCCGGCAAAGGTACCATGGCCGGTAAATTGGCGCAGGAAAATGAACTGATCCATATTTCCACCGGTGATATCTTTCGTGCAGCGATTCGTAATGAAACGGAATTGGGCAAAAAAGTGAAAGGCATACTTTCCGCAGGAGATTTGGTACCGGATGAACTGACCATCGAACTGGTAAAAGAGCGACTCCAGCAACCGGATACTGTAGCCGGATATATACTGGACGGATTCCCACGCACCATAGCCCAGGCAGATGCACTGGGTGATTTCGCCGATCTGACTGCAGTAATCAACTTTACTATCAGTGACGGAGAAGTGGTCCGCCGGCTCTCGGGCCGTCGAGTTGCCCCAACCTCCGGTCGCATTTATCATGTTGAGTTCGATCCGCCCAAAACCGAGGGTAAAGACGATGAAACCGGCGAGGATCTAATCATCCGTGATGACGACAAGGAAGATGCAATCCTGCATCGACTCGAGGTATACTGGCAGCAGACACAGCCACTGATCGACTATTACCAGGAAAAGGGTTTACTGCACGATCTCGATGCATCTCCTGAGCCGAAAAAGGTGTATACGACTCTAAAGGCTTTACTCGCTACACTGTAACATCAATCTAACTTCGCAGGGGAGGAAGGGTTCCTGAAGCAGGAAAGCAGGGTGAGAAATCATTCGTCGGCTCCGGTCATATCCTCCCCTGTATCTTCCTCCTCCTGATCTGCAGGATCGCCCTCCAACTGCTCCTGTAATGCGGCTGGAATCTCCACATCAACCCTGGACAGCAAGTCACTCAGTTTGTCGCGATCCGAAAACCCCTGCGAGACCGCCCGGGAAAGAGCTGTCACCCCCGCCTGGTGATCTTCAGCTATGGTAATGAGCAGCCGCGCATGGCGAAAGGAGATTTCACCATCCTCGGGATATTTTGAGCTTGAATTATCGTATAGTTCTATTGCAGCATCATAGCGCTCGGCGTGTTCAAGCGCATCCCCCAGGGCCAGCGTGATAGATCTTGATTCCGGCACCCTCTCAAGCACCTTTTGCAGCAGTACTTCGTGCTCTTCCAGCCTGTCCGGAATGTGTGCTGCAGACACAATCACCATAAGCTGGGCTTGCTCATGCTCCGGCTCAAGACGCAAGGCCTGTCCGGCAGCGTCATATGCAGACCGGCAGCGCTCAAGCTCTATCAGGGCTACTGTATAATTTACCCACCCACGAACAGAAATACTGTGTTCATCGGTGATCTGCTCCATGATAAAGGCCGCCTCTTCCCAGTACCCTGCAGCTCCATTGGCATATGCCAGGGTCTCTCGTACAAGGATGTTATCGGGATCCTCCTGCAGAAGATCCTGAAGAACCAGCATTGCTTGCTCCGGACGCCCCAGCAGCAGATGCGCCCGGGCAAGGTTATATGATGCCCGGGTAAGGCCCGGGTCAAGATCAAGGGCCCGAGCAAAGTATTCCTGCGCCTGAGCATACTGCCCCTGTTCCAGATAGCCGACGCCAAGATTATAGTAATCGCGTGCAAGCTCTGCAGAATCAGTTGCACAGCTGCCGGCGGCTGCGATCAGAATGCTGATGATGCCATATAGAAACAGTCTCCTGCTCAGGTTGTGAAAAGAAGTCATCGCATACTACTCTACACGCAGAACGGTCTGCTCGATCTTCGCCATCTGACTTCGATACAAGTCAGCAATCTGCGCACCGTAGTCGGCAAGCAGCTGAATCATATTACGGGGATATTCCTCGTGATCGGTTCCATTCAGCCGATCCCCCGCATCACCTAGTCCTGGAAGGATGTAGGCTTTTTCATTCAGAACCGGATCCATCCACAGGGTATACACCTGAGCGCCCTCTATAGCGCGAACGACCTGTAATGTCCCCTTGAGTGAGGAGATAACATTGAAAAACTGTACGCTGCGCGGCTTGATACCCTGCTGCTTGATATAATTGATAATGGTGACCAGGCTGCCGCCGGTAGCATTCATCGGATCTGCAAAAATCAGATCCTTGCCGTCCAGATCCTCAAGCGAATAGTAGGAGCGCTGCAGATCCAGGATGTACTCCATGTTCGCTTCCTTCTTGCTGTCATCCCGACTGATTTTGAACAGTGCAAAGGGAGTTACATACCCGGTTGATGAATACTCCTGTATCTCCTTCGACATGATCATAGAGGGCAAAAGAGCACCCCGCAGCATGACACACATCACACTGTTTTCAATCTGGGCATCAACATCCGGTATTTTATGGACAGCATAGTTCTGAACAGGGTCGGTGACCGGAGTCTTTACAATCAAATGATTTTTACGGTGACCTTCCGGATCACCGAAGGCAAGATTAAACAGCAGTTCATATGCCCGCTGGATATAGTATACAAACTCCGACGGCTGGGTGCGTACATCGCGCAGCTTTGCGATGAGTCGGCTTGCTTCACCATGAACCGAACGGGGAGTTTGAAATGAATACACCTGAATATTCGGTTCCTGCTGCGTTACCTGCTGCATTCGCTGTCCCATCTCGTTGTACAGGGCTATGAGCCTCTGCTTCGCTTCGCTCAAGCGACTCTCATTTTGAGAGTTGGCCAGAATCCTGGAGGATTCAAGTGCCTGTGCATAGAGAGCGTCCATATCCTGAAGGGCTTTCTTGTCGCCGTCGTTTAAATACCCATCCAGATCGGATGCGGTGAGTACTATCTTATCCATACCGGCAGTATAGCGGATGCGGAAGTGCGCGTACAAGAGCGCACCACACTGTCATGCGACAATTTGAAAAACGCTGACGATTGCACTAGTTTATGAGTATACTAAGCACTGATACCTAAAAAGGAGTTTTTATGAAAAAGA
>CAZANF010000117.1:3547-9122 GCA_964486425.1 uncultured Spirochaeta sp.
ACATGGATCAACGGGTTTTTTGTTGATTCCGATCCTCGCATTTGCAGCCGGCAAGGTGCCGGGGAAATCGTCTCCGGACCTGCAAAAAGTGAAAGCCGCTATACTACGAGGTTCCCATACATCATCCCTGCAGCTGTCGACATGGCTACTACCAGCAGCACGTAGACAGCGGTTTTACGAAACCCAAGCTCACTCCAGATAACCAGCAGACTCGGCAGCGACAGCGACGGTCCGGCCAGCAGAAGCGCCAGGGCCGGTCCCTGGTTCATACCTGCTCCCAGCAGTCCCTGCATGATAGGCACCTCGGTCAGGGTAGCGAAGTACATGAGCGCTCCGGCGACCGAAGCGATGAGGTTGCTGACAAGCGTGTTGCTTCCCAGCAGACCTGCGATCCATTCCTCCGGTATCAGTGCTGTCTGGCCAGGCCGCCCCAGCAAAAATCCCGCCACCAGCACGCCGGCAAAGAGCAGCGGCAGAATCTGCACGGCAAAATCCCTGGTGGAGCCGACCCATTCCTTGAGTTCACCGGCTTTAAACCAGCGTACCAGGCTATACAGCAGCCCGAGAGCGAACATGCCGGTTATCAGATAACGCCAGCGGTACAGGGCATCCCACCAGGCAATCTGTCCGTCGGCCGGAGCCCAGTTCAGAAACACGAGGATCCCGACCATCATGGACATGTAGAACACCATCTGCGGCAGACTGCGGCTGTCCTCGTCGTCGAATGACTGGAACATAGCCGCATTGGTGGTACGCTCCCGGTCTTCACGAAAGAAGATCAGCTGCATGACCAGGCCAATTACCACGGCAAACACGATAGCCCCCACGGCCCGCGCAATTCCCAGCTGCAGACCTAATACCTTAGCTGTAAGAATAATAGCCAGGATATTGATGGCCGGACCGGAATACAAAAAACTTACGGCGGGCCCCAGCCCCGCTCCCTTCTTGTAGATACCCTTGAACAGCGGCAGCACGGTACAGGAACAGACCGCAAGAATGGCACCAGACACCGAAGCCACCCCATACGCAAGGGGTTTGGGAGCATTGGGACCAAGATACTTGATAACCGACTGCTGGTTCAGAAAGATCATGATTGCACCGGCGATAAAGAATGCCGGAATCAAGCACAGCAGCACATGTTCACGGGCATATTCCGCCAGCATCAGAACCGATTCCTGCACCCCTGCAGCAACCCGAGGGTCCTGCCAGGGCATAAAAAACGCGACCAGGAACACCACTGCCATCCCGGTCAGCAGACGGTTCTTTTTCTCGCTCCAGAAATTCTGCAGGCCGGTTATAATGAAAGACGATTTCATACTGTCCATCTTAGGATTGATAGTTCCGCAGAAGCTCGACGATCTCATCGCTGCTGAGCACCTTGCCGGATTTCCTTACCTGGCCGTCAATTGCAATCCCCGGGGTTCGCAGTACCCCCATCTCCACAATCTCGTCTGCGCTGGTGATCTTTTCGAACTCAGCATCGATGTTCAGACGCATGGCTGCCTCACGGGCATTGATCTCCATATTCTGACAGTTGGCACATCCGGGACCAAGAATTTGAATCTTCATATAACCTCCATTTGTTATTTGGCAATTTAACCAAGAATGCATTAATCGTCAACACCTCACGGCCGTCTCCGGTCAAGATTGACTTATCCTGGTCTATTTGGCTATATTTGCAAATATGAAGATGTCTGAATCCGATTTTCTGCGCGCCGATGCCAGGGCTGCGGTGCTGAAAGCCCTGGCCCACCCTACGCGCATCTATATTGTTGATGTAATTGAACGCGAAGGAAGGCATTGCGTCTGTGATTTAACCGATCGGGTCGGTGCAGACACATCCACTATCTCCCGGCACCTGTCGGTATTGAAAAATGCCGGTATCCTGCAGGCCAGCAAGGAAGGAACTACGGTGTACTACGACCTGGCATGCGGCTGTATTGCCGACTTTATGTCCGGGCTGGAGAAGGTGCTGCGGTCGAAACAGGAACAGAACAGCAGAAGGCTCTCCGCCGCACTCTCCATCGGGTAGTTCACCCGCCGGCACAGCAGGAGGAATCAGCTTTTACAGCCGCACCCACCGGAGCCCCCTTGAACAGCACAGGGCGGGATCATATATCGTCGGCTAATAATGCAAAGCATCAGTCCGATGCTGGTATACCGCTCAGCTTTTCGTACCATCCCTTGCTGCGATTGGCGATTTTGACCAGCGCCAGCATTACCGGAACCTCAACCAGCACCCCGACAACCGTTGCCAGCGCGGCGCCTGACTGCAGCCCGAATACGGAGATTGCCACCGCGACCGCCAGCTCGAAAAAATTACTGGCTCCAATCAGTCCGGCCGGAGCGGCCACGCAGTGTTCTATTCGCCAGGCCCGCGACCACAGATAGGCAACAGCAAAGATGAAGCCGGTCTGGATGGTTAACGGTATCGCGATCAGCAGAATGTGGGCAGTATTGTTCAGAATCGTCTCGCCCTGGAACGAAAACAGCAGAATCAGGGTAATCAGCAGTCCGATGGTCGGAAATCTACCGGCTGCAGCGACAAAACGCTCCCTGAACCAGGTTTCTCCCTTGCGGCGAATCACCAGTTCACGAGAGATCCATCCCGCAACAAGCGGAATCACAATGAACAGCCCGACCGACAGCAGGACGGTATCGATCGGCACCGAGATATTCCCGACCGACAGCAGCAGCATGACAATCGGGGCATAGGCCACCAGCAGAATCAGGTTGTTAATGGAAACCTGAATCAGGGTATAGCCGGCGTCGCCTTTGGTCAGGTAGCTCCAGACGAACACCATAGCAGTGCAGGGAGCAGCCCCCAGCAGCACCGCACCGGCGATATATTCAGCGGCCAGTTCACCGGGAATGAATGGTGCGAAGATTACCTCCAGGAACAGCCACGCGAAAAAATACATCGTAAAGGGTTTGATCAGCCAGTTCATGACCAGGGTAACCACCAGCCCCTTCGGCTTGCGCCCGGCTTGGGTGACTGCGTGGAAGTCCACCTTCAGCATCATGGGATATATCATCATCCAGATAAGAACAGCCACCGGAATCGATACACTGGCATACTCGAAGCGGCTTAACACCTCCGGTATCACCGGCAGAAACTGCCCGATCATCACCCCCGCCACAATACAAGCTGCAACCCAGATGGTAAGATATCTCTCGAAAAAACTGATGCCGCCCTCTGCGGGCTGCTGCTCTGCCATAGAATGCTCCTTGGTGTTCCTGTTTAGCTTATATGCGTTTATGCGCATATATCACCAGAGCTACTATAGTTCCATCGCCTCAGTGAGGTCAAGAGGCGGGCCGGAGATTTTGCACGCTCTCCTGCAGCATTCAGATCATTTCTTGTTCCGGGTAGTGTAATGCTTGTGCCCGCCCGAAAGATTATATACCGATGAAAACCCGCTGTTCAGCAGGATGTTCTGCGCTGCGTTTCCAGTGGTACCCTTGTTGCAGTAGGTAACACTGACCGCATTCGGATCAAGCTCATGGATTTTATCGCGGAACTCGGCATGCGGCAGACTGAGGGCGGATTCAATATGGTTCCTGTCGTACTGAGCAGCTGCACGGGCATCAACAAGCTGGACGCGACTTCCCGAGCGCTGCAGCTCCTTGAGCTGATCAGGCGTTATAAGCGCCCGTCCGCCGGAGATAGCATTACTCAGAATCATTCCGGTGTAGAGCACAGGGTCTTTGGTGGTGGAATACGGGGGAGCATAGCCCAGATCAAGATGAAACAGGTCCTCAACACAGGCCTTGAAGCTGATAGCGGTTGCGAATACATCCAGCCGCTTGTCCACTCCGTCGCGACCGACAATCTGCACCCCCAGCAAGCGCCCGGTTGCGCGATCGGCAATCCCCTTGATCGTCATTTCGGTTCCGTGCATATAGGTTGGCTTGTCGGGCTTGGTGTTGTGGCAGACCACGGTGTCATATCCCAAGAGCTCGGACTCCCGCTGCGAGAGTCCGGTCTGAGCCACGGTAAGGTCGAATACACGAAAGATACCGGTACCGAGGACACCGCGAAACTCGAGCGATCCTCCGGTTGCACAATCACCGGCGATCCGGCCGGTTTTATTGGCGGTAGAGCCGAGCGGGCGATATACCGGCTTTCCGGTTACCACATGGAACTGCTCGCTGCAGTCCCCGCATGCATAAATATCCGGCAGATCGGTACGCATCCGCCGGTCAACCTGAATCGCCCCGGTGCTTCCCAGCTTGATCCCAGCCGCCTCCGCCAGCCTGGTATTCGGCCGCACCCCGGTCGCCATCAGCACCATGTCCGCCTGAAGCACCGTCCCATCACTCAGTGTCACCTGCGAACCGGAAATTTCTGCCGCTGAGACATCCGTGTAGACCTCTACCCCAAGCTCCCGCACATGATGCTCGACGTAGCATGCCATGTCGGAATCCAGTCCTGGGGTCACCTGCGGCAGCATCTCTACCACCCTCACCTGCAGACCGCGGCGCACCAGATTCTCGGCCATCTCCAGACCGATGAAGCCGCTGCCGACAATCACCGCCGATTTCGGCTCAGCTCGCTGCAGGTATGTATGAATATTATGCATATCGCCGATAGTGCGCAGAGAGAACACATGTTCAGACTCTGCACCCGGGACCGGCGGCAGGACTGCCGAGGCACCGGTTGCCAGAATGAGCACATCATAGGTGTCGGTAAACTCCCGGCCTGAGGCTGTATCCTGAACATGCAGGGTCTTTGAATTCGGATCGATGCGCAGTACCTCGTGCCCGGTACGTACCGCCACCCGGTATTTTGTCCAGAAGAACTCGGGGTTGCGCGGGGTAAGCTCATCTGCATCTGCAATATCCCCGCCCAGGAAGTACGGCATCCCGCAGCCGGAGTACGAGATCCAGCTGTCTCGCTCGTAGATTACAATCTCGGCATCCTCTGTATTGCGACGAGCCTTCGCCGCAGCAGACGTGCCTGCCGCCACAGCGCCAATAATAACCAGCTTCATATACACCTCCGGGGTGCTGTCAGCATAGCGAAAATGTTGCAGCGGTGTCGAGATAGTATTGATTAGTGACTTAGCTCACCCCGAAGATCCTGCTGCATTTTTTGCCGGACAGTTTCGCCGCTCAACGGCCGGCTAAGCAAATAATGCAGCTTGGTTAGTGTTGCTTCAAGTGTCATGTCGTAGCCGCTGATTACGCCGCAGACCTTTAATGCGTTTCCCGTTGCGTAGCCATCCATATTTACTCTGCCGCTAAAGCATTGCGTGCAGTTGACAATAATAACCCCGTTCTCTGTTGCCGCGGCTAATGCTGCCAACAGTGCAGGCTGCTGCGGTGCATTGCCGATCCCATAGGATTTGATAATTAACGCTTTTACAGGTGCTTTGGCCATATTGCTAATGACATCTGCACTGATCCCCGGGTACAAGGTCACAACGCTGATAGGCTGCGGCACTACATGAGCTACATTCAGCTGACTGCCATCACGTGCGGTTTCACCTAAAGCGCCGGCCTTAAGGCGGATCTGAATACCTGCTTCCAGCAGTGGTGGGAAATTGGGTGATGCAAAAGCATCGAAGCCATC
>CAZANF010000118.1:0-9088 GCA_964486425.1 uncultured Spirochaeta sp.
GATTGAACTGGCCGAGGGGCATTGTACATCTGTTATCTCGAAGACGGGAGGCTATGTGTGACCTGGTTACTTGAGCCGCTCATGTATGAGTTTATGCGCAGCGCCTTGCTGGCGGCCGTGCTAGTAGCAGTTGCCTGCTCCACCATAGGGGTATATGTAGTGTTTCGGCGCATGGCCTTTATCGGCGATGCGTTAGCTCACACCGTACTGCCGGGTCTGGTCGTGGCTTATCTGTATCAGATGAGCATGCTCGGTGGGGCCATCGTTGCAGGAATCGCCTCGGCCCTGGCTATCGGGAAGATAACCGCCGGACGATCAGTCAGCGAGGATACGGCGATCGGGATAACCTTTAGCGGGATGTTTGCACTCGGTATTCTCATGATGAGCCGCACCGGCAGTTTCCGTGACCTGTCGCATATGATGTTCGGGAATATTCTGGGTGTCGGGCAGACGCAGCTGCTGCTGATTACCGGGATTGCACTGCTGGTTCCGGTTGCGCTCTATTTTCTGCATAAGGAGCTGGAGCTGACCAGCTACGATCCGGCGCATGCCGAGGTTATCGGGCTGCGCGTGGACAGGGTTCGCTATTTGCTGCTGCTGCTGCTGGCCTTAACGGTGGTCAGCGGGGTTATTGCCGTTGGTGTAGTGCTTACCAGCGCTCTTATAATCACCCCCGCCGCGGCGGCAACACTGCTTACCCGCCGTCTGAGACCAATGATGATATTATCGGCTGCAATCGGGATTGTCTCCGGGATCGGAGGCTTGTACTGGTCGTTTTACTGGAATGTATCATCCGGTGCGGCAATCGTACTTATCTGCACCGGATTGTTCGCGGTTTGTGCTGTAATCGAACGCCTTCGGCGCTGACCCGGACAAGCCGGCGCTATTCGGTGCCGACCGGCGTGCGCCGCCCGGCACCGGAGACGCCGCAGTCGTCCGACGTAACTACTTTATCGCCCGGGCAAAATCCGCACGGGTGCCGTAATGCTCAACCACAAAATCGATATCCTTGTCTCCCCTGCCGCTCAGGTTAATCAGTATCGACTGTCGCGGTTTTTCCTTTGCCAGCTTCATGGCGTATGCCACCGCATGTGCGCTCTCCAGTGCCGGGATAATCCCCTCCTTGCGGCTGAGTTCAAAGAAGGCATCCACGCATTCCTCGTCGGATACCGAATCGTAGGTCACCTTGCCGCTGTCTTTCAGCATGGAGTGTTCAGGGCCGACCCCCGGATAATCCAGACCGCTGGCGATTGAATAGACCGGGGCTGGTTCCCCTGCATCATCCTGCAGCATATAGCATTTAAAACCATGAATGACTCCTGGTTTGCCGAAGGTCATAGTCGCGGCATGCTCCCCAATCTCCCGACCCCGGCCCATTGGCTCTACACCGTACAGGCTGCAGTCGGGGATATCGAGAAAGCCGGAGAAAATCCCCATCGCGTTGCTGCCGCCGCCGACGCAGGCGATTACATTATCCGGGTTTTCGCCGGTCATTTCATAAAACTGTTCTCTGGATTCAATTCCTACTACCCGCTGAAAATCACGAACCATCATCGGAAAGGGATGCGGTCCGACTACCGAGCCGATACAGTAGATGGAGGTGATCGGGTCCTGAAGGTATGCCTGAAATGCTGAATCAACTGCTTCCTTGAGGGTCTTCAGGCCGAAGGATACCGGTACTACCTTGGCCCCGAGAATTTGCATGCGAACCACGTTGGGGTGTTCCTTGGCAATATCGACCTCGCCCATGTGTATTTCGCATTCCAGTCCGAAGTAGGCTGCAGCGGTGGCCAGTGCTACCCCATGCTGTCCGGCCCCGGTTTCGGCGATAAGCCGCTTTTTTCCCATGTACTTCGCCAGCAGGGCTTCCCCCATACAGTGGTTCAGTTTATGGGCTCCGGTGTGGTTCAGATCTTCTCTTTTCAGGTAGATGCGGCCGCCCAGCTCCTCGCTCAGATTGCGGGCAAAGTACACCGGCGTCGGGCGTCCCTGAAAATGCTTGCGAATACTGCGCAGCTCTGAAATAAACTGATGCGATTTACTGATCGAATAGTATGCATCGGTAATGCGGTCCATTTCCTGCTGCAGCTCCGGGGGGATATAGCTGCCCCCAAAATCCCCATAATTCCCAGCCGGGTCCGGCATGGATTTAAAATAATCCGGTTGTGATACATTGCTCATTTATTAGCTCCTCGCTGTATTGTAGGACAGAAATCTTGTTTTGAGTAGGTTAACCGTCGGCAGCGAGATTATTTGACATTTGCATTTTCACTGTAGAATCTGATATCCTTAGATAAGGACAAAATGGTATGAAGATTCTCCTGGTTGAAGATAGTCGAATGTTTTCCCGCTTGGTCGAACGAATAGCTACTGCTCGGCTTGAAGGTGTGGAGATAGATACCGCAGGCAGCCTGGAGGAGACGAAGCGGCGTATTGCCGGCCAGGTCTACGATGTGGCCCTGCTGGATCTGGTACTGCCGGATGCGCCTGACGGTCAGGTTGTCGATTACGTCGTCGCACAGGGTATCCCTGCTATTGCTTTTACCGGCAGATTCGACGAAAGCCACCGCGAGGAGATTCTCCGCAAGAATGTCGTTGACTATGTGATCAAAAACAGCCTGAACAGCGCATATCAGATTATAGACATTGTCGAACGGCTCCAGCGCAACCATACCATACGTATCCTGGTGGCGGATGACTCGGCAACCATGCGCAATACCATTTGCACAATACTGCAGGCGTATCGCTTCCAGACGATAGATGCACGCGATGGTGATACTGCGTATCAGCTTCTGCAGGAATATCCCGACACCCGACTGGTAATCTCTGATTACAATATGCCGGGTATGGACGGATTCCAGCTTTTGGAGAAGATACGACAGAAGCGCAGCCGCACTGATCTGCCGTTTATCGGCATCTCGGGCAGCGATACCCCGCTTCTCTCCGCCCGTTTTCTGAAGCTTGGTGCCAATGACTTTGTTGCCAAGCCGTTTACGCGTGAGGAGTTATACAGCCGGGTGCTGAACAGTGTAGAGATGGTTGAGCAGGTTGAAGAGCTGCGCCGCATGAACGAACAGAAGAATCGCTTCCTGGGAATGGCGGCACACGACCTGCGTAACCCGATCAACAGCATCAGCGGATTTTCCGGGCTGTTGCGGGAGATTACCGCTCCGAAACTGGATGAGCAGGAGCAGGAGTTTCTTGAGCTGATACAGCAGTCGGCGGATCACATGCTGTCGATTGTCAACGACCTGCTGGATATGAATGCGATACAATCCGGCAAGCTGGAAATAAAGCGCGTTCGCGCCAATCTGCGGGATGTTATCGCCGGTCGAATACGATTATTCGATACCATGGCGCAGCAAAAGGGTATCAACCTGCAGTTTGGGCATGCGGACGGGGAGGAGATCCTGTTTGATCCGCTGCGGATATGTCAGGTGCTGGACAATCTGATCTCTAATGCAATTAAATTCTCTCCGGCCGACAGCGAAATCCATGTTGATTATACCGAGCACAAAGAGATGTGTGTTATAACCGTTCGTGACCAGGGTCCGGGGATCGGTCCCGAGGACCAGGAAAAGCTGTTTCAGCCATTCACGAAAGGCTCGGCAAGACCGACCGGCGGGGAGGCTTCCACCGGGCTGGGACTGGCGATAACCAAAAGGATTATTGAGGCCCACGGGGGGTCGGTATCGATTCAAAGTGAACTCGGAGAGGGCTCCTGCTTCACTGTTGAGATACCGAGGAATTGACGTCCAGCGGTAAGTTGAGTAGCTTTCCAGTACTATGCATCAAACACATGATTTGACCGAAAGCCAGGAGATGTATTTAAAAACGATTTATCTCCTTCAGATGCGGGACAAGGCCGCCCGCGTGAAGGATATTGCAGATGAGCTTTCGGTGAACAAACCCTCAGTTACTGCCGCATTGCGTAATCTCTCGGCTATGGAGCTGGTTAACTACCGCCCATATGATGTTGTCACCCTGACCCCGCTCGGCAAACAGACCGCAGGTGACATTATTGCCATGTACAGCACCTTGAAAGATTTCTTCGTAAAGGTGCTGGGGATTGAGAATACCGTCGCAGAGGCGGAGGCCTGCCAGATGGAGCATCGAATATCCAGTAAGGTGTTCGATCGACTGTTCCGCTTTGTTGAGTATTACGAGAATTGTCCGCATGAAAAGGTTCGCTGGAATGTCGCGTTGAATCGTTTTTGCACACAATCAGAGGATGGTTGCCGTTTGTGTGCTGAAGAAACAGAGCTCCCGGACGGAGATCTTCAGTAATACCAGATACTACAGTCCGGATCAATGCCGGTGATTTTACAAGTGCTGGATTCCTGCAACGACGATATCATCCCGCTGAGGACGGTCACGCCGATACTCATTCAAGGCCTGCAGGAGCGCGTCGCGATGACGGCTGAACGGAACTTCTGCAAGTGAGTTGAGCAGATGTCTAAATCTCCGTTTGCCGAACGGGAAATCCCGCTCCCCGCCGTGCTGGTCAAGGAAGCCGTCGCTGAGAAGATACAGGCTGTCGCCGGGATTCAGCTGTACGGCAGTGGAGGTGAACTCGTAATTTAGCGGAGTGCGGGCATAGCCTGCACCCTTGCGGCTGCCGGGAATATACTCGACCCCTGTGTTCCGCAGGACATACAACCCCATATGAGCGCCGGCGAAAAGGACCTTCCCGTTGTTATAATGAATGAGTCCGATGTCCAGACCGTCGTGGGTCTTGCTGCGCGGCATGGAGGTTCGCACCCCGTGATGCAGTTCACTCAAGACGTTACTCGGATCCGGTCGGTTGGCCATTGAGGCGACCCCTCGTCCCAGCATGCTAATGGACAGCATTACCATAAGGGCCCCGGGAACCCCGTGACCGGTGCAGTCTCCAACAGCTATCCAGCCTGACGAGCTACCTGTGGACGAGGCCCAGTAAAAGTCGCCACCGACGATATCTCGAGGATGGAAGATGATAAAGCTATCCGGGGCGATTGCTTCAATTTCGGATGCTGTCGGGAGGACTGAAGACTGGATGAGCTTTGCATATGCTATGCCATCCTCCAGCTCGCGATTTTTTGCTTCGATTGCACTGGTTCTCTCTGCAACCAGTTCCTCCAGGTTGTTGGAGTAGCGTCGAAGGTTGACCGCCATCTCCTCTTCGTGGGCAAAGGTCTGAGAAAAACGCTGTGAAATCATGCCGGAAATGGCAGCCGCAAATCCGAGTATTCCCACAGATGAGAGATATACGGATACTATGATATTTTCGGCGTACAGCAGGTCATTTACGGCGGTACCAATGGTAAGGATGCCGGCGATTGTGAAGGGAATGGAATGTTCCCGCTTGTGACGTAATGCGGTAACCATGATGTAGGTCATATATACTAGAGAGGACAGGGAGGCAATATGATACACCGGCAGAAGATCGATAACCTCGGAGAAGGGCAGCAGCCAGGTAAGAAGGGAGTACAGCAGTGCAAATGCACATAACCCCCTCCAGAAGTATGGCCGGCTATCTCCGGGAAACAGGTAGTGTATAAAAAGCGTCATGGACACCGGCATGAAGTAGTACTGGAGAAACCATATTTTACCGAATGTCGTGAACGGGATATCCAGCAGCATCAGAATGGTCCGCTCACCGCCGAACAGGACATCTGCAGCGAATACGATACATACAAAGGCGAAAGCCAGGGGCAAGCGCTCTTCCCGTCGCACCAGAAAGAGGACAAAGTTATACAAACCGATAATGAGCAGAGCACCGCCGATCATGCCTTCGTAGGCGATGTTCTTGTGCTGGAGCAGTCGCGCATCATGCGTGGTTCCAACATACAGCGGACGCTTTCTCCCTCCCTCGCGATCAATATAGTTTGCTATATGCAGCACGATATCCAGTTCTTCCGCACCCTCCCGGTGAAACTCTGCAATACGCGGCCGGTATTCGTGCTTGGTTTGGTCGACTGTCCTGCCTGGTTCACCGGCCTGTGCTACCAGGGTACCGTTCACGTACATTCGCAGCGAGTTGGATACCTCCATTATGTAGAAGCCCAGGGTTTCCGGCCATTCCTCGTTAACCAGAAGACGCAGGCGCAGGGTTGCGTGCCCCTTTGGGCTGAAGTAAACCCCGGGGATATCCAGGTGGTTCCATAATCCCGGCTGCTTTATAATCTCGGTTGGTCTTGGATCCTCCGGTTGAGAATTTCCAGGGTAGTGATCGGGAATAACAAATTGGTCCCAGTAAAACTCCCATTCGCCATTCAGATTCAATACCCCGTCTTCTCGGGGATTCCAGCCTCGGGCATCCAGTACACCTGCACTGCCCATTGGAGAGTCCGGGTCGGGCTTCTGCCATTGCGATTGAACGAAGAAGATTACTCCGGCGGTGAATGATGCCAGCAGTGTGTAAAACAACAGTTGAATCGATGGGCGGGAAGATACCATGCCTTCCAGCATATACCGAAACGCCGGTAACGCCAATAAAAGAGTTGAAATTTGATCAGCAAACGTAATTAGTAAAAGGTTACACTAAAACGGTAAAATATTTCTTGCTAAACCGGTTAATCCGTGCTTTGATATAGTACGAACGTAAGGAGAGATGTAAAAGGGTTTTCTGAACCAATTTACTAAAGCCTTTCACTAAATTATAAGAGGAGGTATCAACATGAAAAAAATGTTGATCGCGGGATTTACAGTTTTAGCTGTGATTGCTCTCATAGCAGGGTGTGCGAATCCCTTGACTGATGCGGATGGGGGAGTTCTGGCAGTTACAGATCTGACTGCAAGTGCTGCTCATGATTCTGCGGATATCAGTTGGGTTGAGCCAAATGGTGATTTTGCTTCTGCAGAGGTTACCGTGTCGGCAGAGGGGCAGGATGACATTACCCGGACGGTTGATAAGGGTGAAGCACAGGTATCGTTGGACAGTCTGGTGCCCGAGACAACCTATACCGTGTCAGTCGCATTGGTTGCCGCTAATGGTACTGTTTCCGAAAAGGCGGTTTCTAAAGAATTTACTACTCCAGCGGTTCCCGCCCCCGTGGCTGCCGTCATTGTCGACATTACCTTTGTTGGTGTTGAAAACGGCAAAGACTATGCACTGGTCGGTAACAACTATGATGGCTTCCTCGGTGCAACCTGGGATGAAAATCATATGGCAACCACGGCTTCAAACAGCAGCGTGACCTTTACTCTGAATGCAACAGTAGATACTGCAGAGTTGGGAAAATATGAGTGGAAAACGACCCTTGCTGGTCAATGGGATCAAGAGCCGGGAAATCTGGGTGGTGATGTATTTACATTTGATGGATTGGACATTGATTCGGGGAATTTTTCGATCGTGGTTTTTGTATCTGATCGGGAAAGTATTTCTGCATACAACGTAGATTAATAATTTAGGAGAAGACAAAATGACTAAAAAAGCATTACTAGTGCTGGTAGGTCTGTTGCTCGCACTGCCGATGTTCGGACAGGTGAGCGCGGATATGCCGGATATGCCGGAACGTGTTGATGTAACATTTCAATATGAGAATCCGGAGGCAGAGACGGTATATATTGCCGGCGGGTTTAATGGCTGGGCTCAGGAAGAGACTCCAATGGAGGAGGTTGAGGATGGTGTGTGGGAATACACCATGAACGTTGCTTCCGATGCCCAGATTGCATACAAGTTTGTGGTAGATGGTGAGTGGACAACCGATCCGAATGCACCGCAGACAACCGATGACGGATTCGGCGGAAAAAATGGAATTGTGCAGGTTGCAAATCTGCTTGGTGGCGCGGCGTCGGACGGGCCGGCATTCGTATTCGGTAACTATACCCAGATTTATTCTGATGCTACGTTCCTGACCGCCGAATTGGCTGATCAGTCCAAGCGCGGATACGAGGCTTCACAATGGGATCTGCATGCACAGACCAACTGGAAGCTGACGGCTGAACTGCTGCCATGGCTGGAAACATATATGGAGATCCGCTTGTTTGAGGGAACTACGACCTTGTTTCAGCAGAGCCTTAGTGCGGGTGCCGACGATAGCGATCCTGAGGTTTCTTTGGCTGGTGGAATGAACACCCTTGGAAGCGCACTATTCGGACCTTTTACAACCTTGACCGATAATAATGAGCGTCCACTGCTTGGGCATTTCCGCGCAACTGCCGGTACCCCGTATGTAAATATTTCTACCGGATATAACTGGACGAAAACCTCCGACCACAACAGTATTCTGTATCGGACTGCGCATGAAGAAGATGCGAACGATGGATATCTGGAGTTTCAGCTTGGAGATGAGCTGACTGAGCTTGGTGATATCGGCAGTCTTGATGCAATGCTGGCTTTTACCAAGCGTACCGGTAACCCTGGAGTGTACAGCTGGGCAACATTGAACCTGCTGAAGGACTACACCGTTGATGTTGCGTATAATGCACTGACAAGTGCATATGAGCAGCCGAAGTATTTCTTCTACGATGCAGATCACATGGCCACAATTGGAGCAAAAGCGAATCTGCTGGATGGTCTTTTGAGCCTGAAGGGACAGTATCTTGCAAACTGGGGTGCATCTATCGATGCAGGACTGGACGCAATGGCATTCGGCGGTGGGTTTGTGCTTACGCCGGGAATTATGGATCTGATGCTTGATGTCGACTCGCGCTGGGGTGGTGACAATACCGATACCCTGCTTGGACACAACGAAGGTGGCGATGATGATTATCTGAAGCTGCGAAGCGGGCTCTTTGTAACCAAAGCCAATGTGGAAATCCAGCCGATTGATTTGGTAAAAGTTGGCCACAACTATACCCTGGAAACTGCAAATACCTTTGAGGGTGATCTCACCAATGAGTTTAATCCCTGGGTCAATTTTTACCTGGGTGAAATTGCTCCGGTTGATTCCCAACTGGATGTGTCCTCCAACATGAAGCTAGTCGCGGAAGAGTTTGATCTGGAGGATGTTGGGGCTACTCTCACCTTACGAGAATTGATGCCGCAGATTTCCAGTGTTGTATTGGCGTACACATACAATCACGATCCAGACGCAGACTACAACGATGGCATTCGAGCTGAGATAGCCCTGGACGAGCTGTTCGAGATTATGCCGTCGGCAAC
>CAZANF010000119.1:0-9008 GCA_964486425.1 uncultured Spirochaeta sp.
CCGGTGGGCATCCGGCAGCGGTCAGGTTCGGGGTTGACTCGGTTCGCTGGCTGTGCCGGTTTCCATGCAGCCGCGATCGCAGACTCTTCCGAGGCGTACACAGTGGGGGCGGTTGCCGCTTTGCAGGATGTGGCAGTGTACGCCGAAGACTTCGTTGATCATGCGGGTGGTCATCATTTCATGGGGGTTGCCTCGTCCGTAGATGCGGCCTTCCTGCATAATAACGATTTCATCTGCGTACCGGGCGGCCTGGTTCAGATCGTGCAGTACCATGACGACACTGCGGCCGGCGGCGTTGATGTCCCGGATGAGGTCCAGTACTTCAAGCTGATGTCCCATGTCCAGATAGGTTGTGGGTTCATCCAGCAGCAGGTATTCGGTTTCCTGTGCAATGACCATGGCGATCCAGGCTCGCTGCCGTTGTCCGCCTGAAAGGGTGTCCAGGGGTCGGTCGGCCAGCTCAAGGACTCCGGTGGCGTTCATCGCTTCTTCCATTGCGGCATCATCGGCGGCGCTCCGGATTTTCAGCCAGTTCTGGTGGGGATAGCGTCCGAGGGCGCAGATGTCGCGCACAGTGATGGCTTCGGGGGTGGCCGGGGCCTGGGGGAGCAGTCCGAGTCTGCGGGCGATGTCGCGTGTGCGGTATTCACTGATTTCGCGGCCGTCGAGCACAATCCTGCCTGCCTGTCTGTCCAGTACTGCGGCGATACCCCGCAGCAGGGTAGACTTTCCACATCCGTTCGGGCCGACGAGTACGGTTACCTTGCCGGGCTGTACCTCAAAGTCCACGCCGTGTACCACGGTTTTGTCGCCATAGGCGAGTTTGAGTTCTTCAGCCTTTAATCCGTGGTATTTCATGCTCGATCTCCTTTTCTCAGCAGCCAGATAAAATACGGGCCTCCGACGAGGGCTGTGACCAGCCCGGCCGGGATTTGTGATGGTGCCACCAGGGTCCTGCCGGCCCAGTCGGCAGCGACAAGCAGTGCGGCTCCAAGCAGTGCCGAGGTCGGCAGCAGGAGGGCATGCCGACGGCCGAACAGCAGTCTGGATGCGTGAGGGCCGACGAGGCCGACGAATCCAACGGCGCCGACGACGGCTGTGGCCGAGGATGCCAGGGCGACGGCTGTCAGCATGACCAGGGCCCGGAAGAGTTTTACGCGCATGCCCACGGCGGACAGCACCCGGTCCTCGATCGCCATGGCATCGAGGCGTTTGACGAACAGCATGGCCGGCAGGGCGAGCAGCAGCACGGCGGTGACAACCACAGCGGCGTGGCTGCTGGTGCGTGCGTACAGGCTGCCCGAGAGCCAGGTGAGTGCCGAGGCGATTCTGACATCGGCGCCGATAACCAGGAGGTTCACCATTCCGGAGAACACGGCGCCGATACCGACACCGGTAAGGGCAACGCGTGCCGGGCTCAGGCCGGCGCGTACCGACAGCAGCCACACCAGCAGGAAGGCAGCCAGTCCGCCGGCGAATGCGGCAAAGGGCATAAGGGCGTAGACGGATGCGCCTCCGCCGATTCCCAGGACCAGGCCTAATGCCCCGAAGGATGCACCCGAGGTTACGCCGAGGATGGAGGGGGCGGCAAGGGGGTTGCGTATCACCCCTTGCAGGAGCGCGCCCGAAAGCGCGAGTGCGGCCCCGGCCCCCAGGGCGGTGAGGACGCGAGGCAGGCGCAGGTTGATGATCGCGGTTTGCGTGGTGAATCCTTTCGGGCCAAGTATAACCGCGAAAACACACAGGCTGATGCAGACTGCGGCGAGTATGAGCAGGGCAGCAGCCGGATGCCGTTCGAACGGAGCGCTGCGTGCAGCCGGGGATTCCTCGCTCTTGCGTGCTTCCCGGCGCCGGTGCACCAGGTATACCAGCAGCGGCGCTCCCACAATCGTTGTGAGCAGTCCTGCTGGAACCTCACCGGGGCCGGAGAACATGAGCCTGCCGAGTATGTCGGCGGAGAGGACGACCACCGGTCCCCAGATAACAGACAGCAGCAGCAGGTTTCTGTGGGTACGGATTCCCATCAGGCGCAGCAGATGAGGTACCGCCAGACCGACGAATCCGAGCGGTCCTGCTACGTGAATGGCGGTTGCGGCGAGAAAGACCCCGACTGCGGCGCCGGTAAGCCGCACTGCCTGTACGTTCTGGCCGCGGGACTTGGCTGTTTCGTCGCCCAGACCGATGAGCTGGGAGTGCCCGGCCACCAGCAGTGCGGCGGCCAGTCCCGGCACAAGTCGCCATGCGGCAGAAGCCACCCCCGTCCATCCGGTCTGCAGCAGACTGCCGGATCCCCAGAAAAACAGTCCGGCGGTTTCCTGCTCGAAGAACAGCTGCAGGGTGGCGGATATGCTGGATGCCAGAAAGGTCACCGCCACACCGGCGAGCACCATCCGGACCGGGGAGTGGTCCGTTCCGGCGCTGACGGCAAAGACAATGGCAGCGGCGCCCAGGCCCCCGAGAAAGGCGAGCTCGGGTCCAAGTACTGCGCTGACGGAGGGAAAAAAGACGGATCCTGTGACTACGGCGGCAAACGCGCCGGCATTCACCCCGAGGGTGGCAGGGGAAGCCAGGTCGTTGCGAAGTACCGACTGGATTATGTTGCCGGAGGCGGCCAGGGCTGCCCCGGCAATGAGCCCGGCCGCCAGCCTGGGCAGCCGCAGGTGCAGAATCACCGCCTGTACCGGGGCCGGGGCCTCGCCGGAGAGTGCGGCGAGTACGGCGGACGGGGTAATCGGCAGGTCACCCTGCAGGATGTGCAGGATGCTTGCCATTATGAGGACGGCCGCTCCGGAAAGAGCGGCTATCAAATTGTGACGGGGCAGGGGTTTCATTACAGGTGTGTTCCGGCTCCCTGACTACTGCTGATTGTTCAGCAGGCTGTCGGTGATCTTTTCGGCCACGAGCTGCGCGGATAATGCTCCCCCGAAGAGCCATGTGCCGCCGCCGAGGGAATAGGTCTGCTCTGACTGCACAAACTCAAGGCTCTGCCATACCGGGTTGTCTTCGGCCTGAGCAAAAACATCATCGTCCGGCTGTGCTACATAGAAGAAATGGGCGTTTCCGAGGGCGGTCAGTGCCTCAAAGCCTACCGTGGTAAAGCCGTACTGCTGGAATCCATCGTCCCATGCGTTCTCAAGCCCAAGGCGTGTGGTAATCTGTATGGCCAGGGCATTGTCGGTAAAGATTCTGATCTGGGCCGATCCCTGGCTGGTGAAACCCTGTGCCAGGGCAATCGATTCGCCGTCCAGACCAGCATCGGCGATTCGGGCCGACAGCTGTTCGTACAGGGCATCGGTTTCTGCGATAACCTGCTCGGCAGCGGCTTCACGGCCGGTTACGGTACTAATCACCCTGAAGCTTTCTATCATATTCTCATACTGATCAATATCATCGCCGGGATAGGGATTGAACAGGATGGTGGGGGCAATCTCCGAAAGCTGATCATAGATCGCCGCGTGACGAAAGGATACCCCGATGATCAGATCCGGCTCAAGCTCGATAATTGCCTCAAGGCTGGGCTCCTGCCGGCTGCCTACATCTGCAACAGAGTCATCCGGCTGCGGTTCGACCTGGACCCAGTTCCGGTATCCGCTGATGTCGGCCAGGCCGGCCGGCTGAATTCCCAGAGCCAGCAGATCCTCGGCGTAGCTCCACTCAAGCACGACGATGCGTTCGGCATGGGTTTCAAGCCTTGTAGTGCCTCCCTCATGCTCGATGGCAATCTGTTCTGCATGATTTGCAGGGGCAGGTGCCTGTTCCGGTTCAGCGGTCCCTCCGGCCCATGCTGCTGCAGCGGTGCACAGGATTGTTATCGTAAAAGCCAGTATGCGAAGTTGCTTCATAATTGTCTCCTTTACTATGGTCGGCTTAAGTTAGTGTTGACTAACAATACATTAGCGAATTTGTCGGGTAAGTGTCAACATTCAGATGGATCGAATACCTCAATGATAAGCCATCATACTGTTTTTTCTCGGACTGTGGAGTATATTGTTGAGTGAAATGAACATAATTACCATGAGGCCCGGCGGCATTCTGGGCAAGTATGTATACTGGTTTGCATGCTACGACGACTTCTCTGCGAGTGACCTTGGTTTCAGGATGATATCCGAGGGAACGGTAGATATACTGATTCCGCTTGAGGGCTATGCAGATATTACTGCCGGCGGTTCGAAAAAAAGCGCGGCGACCGTTGCCGAACCGCTGCTTATCGGGCCGCAGCAGAGCTACAGTATCTACGATACCTCCGGATGCTCCCGAGCCTTCGGTATTGTGTTCAGAACCGGCGGTGCAGCCAGATTTCTCGGACCTCAGATAGGGGAGTTCACCAATGCAATGCTCCCAGCCCGTGAAGTACTCGGTTCGCAGTTTCGGGTTCTCCAGGAACAGCTCTTCGAAGCCCCTTCTGCTGACCGCATGTTTGAGCTGGCAGCGGCCTATCTGCGACGGAGGATCGCCCTCGATTTGACATATGCTGCCGAGATTGAGTACGCAATCTCGGCTATTCAACGTGGCGATATCGGGAATGTCTCGCTGGTTGACTTCGCTGAAAATACTATCGGCTTTTCACACAAGCATTTCGTGGAGCTGTTCAGACGGTATACTGGGTTTACCCCAAAACGCTACCAGCAGATCATACATTTTACCCGGCTGCTGGAGCATTGCCGCCATTACCCCCGGACAACCTGGCGGCAGCTCGCCTTGATGTTCGGATACTTCGACCCGTCGCACCTGACCAAGGATTTTCATCGATTTATCGGCATGACACCCGGAGAATATCTTGAGGCTGGGTGGTCGCACCGCCAGGTGCTGAACGAAGCTGCTATCTGAACGAAGTGCCGGACTGATCGCTGAACCCGAGTTGTACTTTTCTTACCACTATCTGCTATCCATTCATGCCGGCTGTACCCTTGTTGCAACAGGAGGGAAAATGAGTAAAAGATTCGTAAGGATTATGCTTGTGGCAGTATTGGTACTGCTGATCATTGCAGCATGCGACGGTATTATTGACAGCGGGGACAAACAGGTACAGGCACAGGAGGTTTTCAGCATTGATCTGTTTGAACAGAATGTACTGGATGCCTTTACCGATAACAGTGTCGGCTTTACCTACGCCATTAGTCAGGAAGGGACGTTGGCACGTGCCGGTGAGGTTGGCTTTGGCCGAACTCAGTTTGAACCGGCTGGAACCCTCACGATGCATCGTAATCACAGGATGCATATTGCCAGCATAAGCAAAACAATTACCACCGCGGCCGTACTGCGGCTGCTGCAGGATACTCCCGGGGTTGGGCTGGACAGCGGAGTTGAGCCGTATCTGCCGCCATCCTGGACACGCGGTCCAGGTATCAGCAACGATGCACTTACCTTCCGACACCTGCTGGCTCACAAAAGCGGGTTATTCTACGGTCAGGTAGATCCCGGGGAGACTGATGCACTGCTGGAAGAGCATATCGAGATCGGCAATATACTGCTTCAGGAACCAGCTGACTATGACAATGTGAATCACGCCCTGTTCCGGGTGATTATTCCGTATCTTCTTGGCGAGCAGCATACGGACACCAGTGAAACGGAGGCTCAGTTCCACGCCAGGGTATTTGGCGAGTATGTACAGCAGGTAGTGTTTACGCCGGCCGGAGTAACAGCCGCACGGGCAACCACCATATCGCCGCGCAATTCTAACCGCTACTACCCCTGGCCCTATGATAATCAGCCCGGAGTAGAAGGTACCGATTTCTCGCTTGTTTATGGTGCGTATGGTTGGTATTTGTCTGCGGTAGATCTGGCAGCTGTTCTGGCATATCTTCGGTTCACCGAAGATATTATTTCCAGCGAGTCGCGGGCAATTATGGACAGTGAAAGGCTCGGGTGGTGGAATACACGCACCGGAGATCACGGAGTCTATACCATGAAGCAAGGCGGATGGTTCTGGACCAATACCCCGGTAGAAAAGGGGATGCAGTCTATTGCATCCAACTTTCCGGCTGGAGTACAGGCAGTCGTAATTGTGAACAGCCGCCGGGATCCTTCTGCTGCCGACCCTAACCTGCAGCCGCTTAACATGGCAAACATAATGAGAGATGCATTCGATAATGCATTTATCACACCATAAAACATTTATAGGAGTATGATATGAAGAATATAGTGATTATTGGACTAACCGTCCTTGTGCTGACCGCGATTACCTCGTGTAATCTGATAAACGGTGATGTTCCCGAGCTGCAGGTTCTGGTTCGGCCTAACCCGGAAGAAACCGCAAGCGATATGGCGTCGGGCAGCGAGATTTATTTCGGGAAGCCCGGGGATGGCGTAGATGAAGATTTTGAGTTTATTATCCGCAATACCGGTACTGCAGACCTGATACTGGAGGAGGACGGTCCGGATTACGTTGCCATAGTTGATCAGAATGAAGCCGAAACACCATTCTCTGTACTGACCGGCGCTGCAGTCAAAACCATTGTCCCTGGTGAACAGCTTACGGTAACAATCCGCTTTACCGGACAGAGCAACAGCACACGCTATGCGGCCAAGCTGCTCATCTCGAGTAACGACAAGGAGCATCCGGACTACTACCTGGATCTGGTCGGCGATGGAGATGGAGTCTGATACTGATGGTCTCCTCCCTCGGAACGAGGGAGGTCTAACCTACATCAACCGGTTGCGGATCTCGGCACTTATATAGTCGAGGGTTGCAACAGTAATAGCGATGAACCAGACGGCGATACCGGCGGAACGGTAATCGAGCAGGCGTATGTACTGCACCAGCAGAAAACCGATGCCGCCGCCGCCGACAAGCCCGATGACGGTAGACATACGGACATTTATATCCCACCGGTAGATAGAGAAGCTGATAAACGGTGAGATCATCTGCGGGATAACCCCGAACATGATGGTCTGCAGACGGTTGGCCCCGGTTGCCTGGATGGCCTCAATCGGACCGGCGTCAATCCCTTCGATAGCCTCGGAATAGAGTTTTCCCAGTGCGGCGATGGAGTGCAGGGTTAGCGCCACAATACCGGCAAAGGGACCCAGGCCAACCCACACAACGGCAATAAGGGCCCAGATCAGCGGTTCAATCGAGCGGATAATGTTCAGAATGGTTCGGGTGAGGTAGTAGAGGGCCATGGTAAGGCGACTGCCGGACATGATGTTGCGGGCGGCGAGAAAACTCACGGGTATAGAGAAAATAATCCCGAAGAAGGTAGCCATCATCCCCATGAAAATGGTCTCGATCATGCGGTTGATTGTGAGTTTCAGGGCTTCCGATGCCTTGGGCAGACCGACCCGGGAGACCTGCCTCGCCTCTACCGTATGCAGGAATGGCCCCTCCGCACTGGGTGATCCCATGCGGTAGGGCATTGTCATTTCGAACTGGAAGCTTCCCTCGTCATCCGTCTGAAATATCAAATACTGTCCATCTTCCCGGGGACGGAACTGGTTTCCCAGGGGATCCCGCCACCAGATCTCGGTTTCCGTATTGGGTTCAAAGTTGGTGCCGGTCACGGTGATACGGGTGCCTGTAACCGGACGGAAGTTTTCATCCTGGGAGGACATCCGTCCTGTGTTGGGTTCGATTAACAGATAGGGCTCATCCTGTTTCGGTTCGGCCCGTTCCGGAGGTGCTCCCTCGCCGGCAAGAATCTCGGCCTCGGCGGTGAGCGATTCGGTGTCATAGGTGATAGCCGCCGACCATGGCCATATGACCCGGGACAATGGCGGCAGGGCTTCGGGTGCCTGCCGGACCAGCTTGACTACATCAATCTCTGCGATCTGCCATCCCAGAATAAAATAGGTGAGGAACAAAAGGGCAAAGACACCGCTCACAGGCCGCTTTCGGTTGCGGGAGCAGAGAAAAGCGTCCCAGGCTGTTACCAGCCAGACCAGGGCAATAGTGAGGCCTGCAAGAATCACAAAGCCGGGGTTGCGTTCCAGGGCGCGGCTTATACTGGGAAAAAATCCATCCACCCGCCGCCCCAAATCGGCAACCCGCCAGGCAAAGATTCCTCCGCCGGTAGCCAGCGCGGAGAGAATGAGCAGCCCTCGCCGGGTTTGCCGGCTGAGAATCTGGCCCAGACCGGGGATAATCAGAGATAAAACTGCTGCCAGGATCGGAGAGACCAGCGGCTTTTGTACCGCAGATCGTGCGGTAATGCGGGCCTGTCGGATACGCTCTTTCTGCTGTGGTGTTCTGGCCATTACTGCACCTCTTTTCCTGCTGCTGCCGGAACGGCAAGCCCTGCGCCAATCCGCTCGGCCTCTTCCCCGTATATTTCCTTGAACTCGGCGTCGGTCATTCTGCGGATGTCCGCACCGGTTCCCCGGTAGACTATCCGCCCGTCCCTGAGGCCGATTACCTTTGTTGCGTAGCGCTGTACCAGATCCAGATAGTGCAGGCTGCAGATAACCGTAATTCCATCCTCCTTGTTCAGCCGTTCCAGATAGCCCAGAATGGTATGCGCCAGCACCGGGTCAAGGCTGGCAACCGGTTCATCCGCAAGGATAAGCTGCGGTTCCTGCATCAGTGCGCGCGCAATGCCGACCCGCTGCTGCTGTCCCCCGGAGAGTTCGCTGGCCCGCTTGCCGGCCTGATAGGTGAGTCCCACCCGTTCCAGCGCGCGAGATGCACGCTCCTGATCGGCCTGATCAAAGCGATACATCAAACTCTTCCAGGAATCCAGGTAGCCCAGGCGTCCGGACAGGACGTTGTTCATGACACTCAGCCGTTTGACAAGGTTGAAATGCTGGAAGATCATACCAATGCGCCGCCGGATAGTCCGAAGCTGTGCCCCGCCGGCTCCGGTAATGTCGAGCCCGTCCCAGGTAATCGTCCCGGACGTAGGCTCAATGAGCCTGTTGGTGCATCGAAGCAGGGTTGATTTTCCGGATCCGGATAAACCGATCACGACGAGAAACTCCCCCGGTTCAACCGAGAAGCTGACTTCCTTCAGGGCTTGCGTCCCGTCGTCATAGGTCTTGGAAAGATCGGTGAATTCAAGCACGTGTGTGCCTCC
>CAZANF010000120.1:0-8926 GCA_964486425.1 uncultured Spirochaeta sp.
GTGGATAATCCTACGGAGAAAAATAACCGCATAACCCGGCGCCGTATGGGGCGCCTGTCGGCAGTGCGGCTTGACGGGCTTATTGTGTATGATATCCAGGATGAGGACACCCGCACCAGCGATGAACGCACATTCCCGTTTCTGGAAACCGTACCATCCTACGAGTATGCAGACCAGCATCTGCAAGGTCTGGACCTGCCGAAGATTGTGTATCTGAGCGTCGGCAAGTATTTTCCTCATGAACTGGATGCCGTCCTTGCATCCCTGCAGCAGCGGATTGTGGTATTTGTCGGCAGCCCTTCGCGCGATTTTCCTGCCAAAACCAGTTTACGGCAGGCATATGAGATATTCCAGCGGCACCGGGAGCGCCTGCTGCTGGGCGGGGTAACCATAGCCGAGCGCCACCACACACACCGCAACGAGCACAAGAAGATACTGCGCAAGGTGGATTCAGGGGCGCAGTTCTTTGTGTCCCAGTGCATCTTTAACGCCGGGATGTTCAAGGACCTGCTGTCGGATTACTATCACATTTGCCAGGATGAGGAACGGGAGATGAAACCCATCCTTATGACCCTCACCCCGTGCGGATCACTGAAAACCCTGGAATTCATAAAGTGGCTCGGGATTGAGGTTCCCCGCTGGATGGAGAACGATATCCGTCGCAACCGCGATATTCTGGATTATTCCCTGCAGCAGTGCCGGGAGATATTCCTGACCATCCAGGATTTCTGCCGGGACAAAGGCATCCCGATCGGAGTTAACATAGAGAGTGTTGCCGTACACCGCGACGAGGTTCTGGCGTCATTCGAACTGGCAAGAACCATCGGGGAGCTGCAGCAGCAGCCTATCCCGCCAGGGTGTCGATAGACCGAATCACCTCAGCGATTCGGCGATCCCGCTCGGCAGCGTCTCCGTTGTCAAAGGCCTCTGCAACACAGGTCTGCATGTGATTCTTCAGGATCTCCTGCTCCACCTTGCGCATGGCCGAGATTACCGCCCGGGTCTGCGCCAGAACATCCATGCAGTAGCGATCCTGTTCAATCATTCTGCTCACGCCGCTCACCTGTCCCTCTACTCGACGCAGACGGGCAAGCAGCTTCTGCTTTAATTCCGTACCTACCACGATGCCCTATGCCTCAGCGCGGTAGTCGGTATCCGACAGTGCCTGATTCACCTGTTCAACACTTGGTGCCTCGCCGGTGTAGCTGATCTTCAGACTTTTGCTGCCGCTGTCGGCCTGCACCTTTTTTACGCCGTGCATTTTTTCCACCCGCTCTTTTACCTTAGCCTCGCAGTGTCCGCAGTTCATTGTCGGTACGGTGTAGCTCACCGATGCGGTTTTTCCGAATAATCCCATTTGATGCTCCTTGCTTTCACAATAATTGATACATGATAGGGGTATAGGGTACTGCTGGTCAAGAGGAATCAACTTTGCTACAATCAATCCATGGAAAAGACGGCACTCATAGTGGAAGGAGGGGCAATGCGCGGGGTATTCTCCTGCGGTATCCTCGACAGTTTTCTGCAGCACAGCTTCACCCCCTTCGACCTGTGCATTGGGGTATCCGCCGGAGCGAACAATCTCTCGGGATACATCTCCGGAATGTATCAGCGAAACTACAAGATCTATATCGATTACTCGCTGCGAAAAGAGTTCATCAGCAAGCGCCGATTCCTGCTGGGCGGGGATCTGCTGAATCTGGACTGGCTGTGGGATATTACCCTGCGGGAGATGCCGCTTGACGAGGCAATGGTGATGCAGCACCCATCTGCCTATTTGATCGGAATCACCCGGGCCGATACCGGGATCGTTGAGTTCCATTCCTCGAACGGGTCTAACCTTGCCGAGCTCCTGAAGGCCTCCAGTGCGGTTCCGCTGCTGTACCGGAATACCGTGAGATTAAACGGCTTTGAGTATGTTGACGGGGGCATCGGGGAACCGATTCCCGTGCAGGAGGCCGTACAACGCGGCGCCACCAACATCATGGTACTGCGTTCGCGACCGGCGGACTTCCGGATGGAAACCGGCAAAAAACATCGAATCACCGCGGCAGCCCTGCGCCGCTACCCTCGTCTTGTTGAGGTAATCAAGCGGCGGGCCGACCGCTATAACGCAACCATCGACTATATACGCAATCCGCCCGCAGGGATATCAATCACCGAAATAAACCCTCCGGATGGATTTGCCATCGGCAGGCTGACGACCGACAAATCGGTGCTGGACCAAAACTATGCGGACGGGAGACAGGTCGGCGACCGGATTGTACGGGAATGGCAGGGTTAATACCCGCCGATCAGAGCCCGGTAAATCACATAAATCCAGCCTAACACCCCATGAATGATCGCCCAGATTATGCTATGGTTTACCGAAAAGCTGATTACCATTGCTAAAGCGGAACCGAAACCAATGCCGGTCTTTACCACTGTTTGAGTATATGCCTCTCTCATTTGCAACCTCCATTATCCATTCTCCCTCGAAGTGTAGTGGATTCAGCGGTGAAACACAATTGCGAACGCCCCCTGTTTCGGTTATAGTGCAGGTATGTCCGCCCCAATAATCAGGTCGGTAACACTAGCCGATGCCGCTGCAATTGCAGAAATATACTCGTATTATATTACCGAATCACCTGCTACCTTCGAGCTGGAACCGGTCACCGAAGAAACGATTGCACAGCGGATTGTAGCCGCAGCAACCGACTATCCCTTTCTGGTAATGGAGGATGCATACCGGCTCATTGGGAACAGCTGCATAGGCCCCTGGAAACCACGCGCCGCCTATCTTCACACAGGCGAAACCAGCATCTATCTTGATCCGGCACACACGGGATCCGGACACGGCAGCAGGCTGTACCGGGAACTCCTGACACGCGCACAGGACTACGACCTTCACTGCCTTATCTCCGGGATATCCCTGCCGAACCCCGCCAGCGAGGCCCTGCACCGTCGTGTCGGGTTCCAGCCCTGCGGGACCATGCGCGAGGTCGGCTTCAAGTTTCAGCGCTATATTGATGTGGCATATTATCAATACATACTTCCCGGAGCAGAATAGCTATGGGCAGAAGCAATCACATCTCTCTGCGTGATATAGCCGGCGGAATGACCCACGCCCTGCCTATTGCTGCGGGATATTTTCCGGTGGCCGTGGCATTCGGTCTCAGCGCAGGGACAACCGGTCTTACCATCCTCGAGGGAACGGCGATGTCGGTTATCGTCTTTGCCGGCGCATCACAGTTTCTGGCACTCGGGCTGATCAGTGCGGGGGCGCTTCCGCTGCAGATTATCTTTTCCGGTGTACTGCTGAATCTTCGTCACCTGCTGTTCAGCGCGAATATCGCCGAACGAACCCCGGGCTGGCGTCGCAGGCATCATCTGCTGAACGCATTCGGACTCACCGACGAGGTGTTCGCCTTGGCCTCATCTCAGCCGGAGCTGCATCCAGGCAGACTCCTCGGGATGGAGATCATCGCATACAGCTCATGGGTCGGCGGTACCGCTGCGGGATTCGCGGCCGGAGAGCTGCTGCCCGCCGACCTGCATATGGCCCTGGGTACCGCACTGTACGCCCTGTTTGCGGCCCTGCTGGCTGTCCATCTGCGGCGCTCTTGCAGGAATCTGCTGCCGGCGGCGGCCGCTGCCGGGGTGCACCTGCTGCTGCGCAAGTTCACACCGGTAGATCCCGGCTGGAGCTTTACCCTTGCCATTCTTATCGGTGCCGGTATTGCCGCCGGTATCCATTCGTATATACCAAAGAACACCGAGGATGTTACCGATGACCTCTCATAGCATCATGATAATTATCGTCGGCATGGGTATCGGCACCTACGGCATCCGGGTCCTGCCGTTTATCTACCGCTTCACCGATCGCCTGCCGGACTGGGGCAAGGGGCTGCTTGCGGCAATTCCACCGGCGGCATTAGGCGCACTGCTGGTTCCCGGAGCCGCGGAAGCCGTCGAGGGAGATCCGTTCATCGGCAGTGCCGCGGCGGCAGTCGCATTGCTTGTCGGCCTCCGCTCCAGGCATATCATCTACCCGGTTGCTGCTGCCATCCTGCTCGCATACCTTTTAATCCGCTGATGTGCTATACTAAAGGGCATGTTGCGAGAGATCACCAATGTGCGGCAGATACCCGAAGAGGGTACACGCCGCTGGTTCCGGGATGAGAATTTCGATCTGATAGTCTGGTATGAGCCCGACAATCCCAATCAGATGCACGGGTTTCAACTCTGTTACGACGCACAAGGCAGCGAACGGGCCGTTACTTGGCGCAGAACCAGCGGATATCAGCATCACAGAATCGACACGGGCGAGGAGCCTTTTTCACCAAAACGCACCCCTATTCTGATTGAAGACGGCCATTTTTCACCCGGCAGTGTACTCTCCTCATTCCGGAAGGCCGCGAAAGAGATAGACCCTGACATAACTGCAGCTGTTTCCGGCATCCTTGCCGACTATCCGGAGGCATCCTCATGATCGTTCTGATTATGGGGGTGAGCGGCTCCGGCAAGAGCACGGTAGCCGGCATGGTTGCCGAATCACTAGGCGCTGATTATCTGGATGCCGATGACTTTCACCCGCCGGCAAACGTTGCAAAAATGACCCGTGGATATCCCCTGACCGATGACGACCGGATCCCCTGGCTCCGTGCAGTCAACGCCCGGCTGCGGCAGTTACAGCAGTCGGGAAGCGATGCCGTCCTTGCGTGTTCCGCGCTAACCCAGCGTTATCGGGACATGCTCACACAAGGACTTGATACGGTATACACCATATGCCTGCACGGCAGTCCGGAGACCATCGCACAGCGAATCGCCTCGCGGAAGGGCCATTTTATGCCTCCCGCGCTGCTGCAGTCCCAACTGGATACCCTGGAGATCCCGTCCGAGGCCCTCCTGCTGGATATAGAACTGCCAACTTCCTCCATTTCAAAAAAAATTATTGATTATTTATTGACATAAAATGCAGCCTCTGGGTAAGATGACAAACCAATTTGATGGAGGCTGTCATGCGAACAATACATACCAATTTCTCCCCCCAGTTTGCAGCGTATGCGCTGAATGTTCGTACTGCCGTCCATCGATCCTGGTGTTTGCGGAAACAATGATCACCTTTATCAGGTGATATACCGCAGGTAATCACCTGCCCGCTTCCACTCGATGCCCCCCAAAACAATCGGCAGTACTCTCGGCGGATGACCCGGCCCGGAATGCACATGGTGCGTCCGCTGTCCTGGTCCCGATGCTATATCCGGGAGGCTGTACGCCTTCCGCGCGCACCAATTGCGCAGAGGCCCTTATGAAGTCTGATTTTCACGTATTATCAACCGCGATGCACGGCAGAAGGCTGCAGTATCTGCTCGGTTTTACCGCACTGGCTGCAAGCACCATTTTTGTATTCATCGGCCCGCTCGTTCTGGGCATCACCATGGACTCCATCCTCGGCAATGAACCCCCGCAGCTGCCCGGTGCCCTGCTGAATCTGTGGAACTCGCTGGGGGGTCGCGAGTATTTTCTGCCGCGACTCTGGCTACCGGCCGCGGCCCTGGTCTGCACAACGGCATTCCAGGGGCTGTTCACCTTTCTGCAAGGCAAAGCGACCGCCTCATCCTCTGAATTCGCGGCACAAAACCTGCGGACACGCATGTATGATCACATTCAGAAGCTGCCGTACGATAAAATGGACCTCTTCTCTACCGGTGATCTGATCCAGCGCTGTACATCCGATATCGATACTATCCGCCGTTTCATCACCCTGGAGGCTCCGGAAATCGTTCGCACCCTGTCAATGCTGATTATTGCCCTGCCTCTGATGCTAAGCATGCATCCGGGGTTAACCGCCCTGGCACTTGGCATGGTTCCCCTGCTGTTCGGCTTCTCGCTGTTTTTCTTTCTGCGGGTACGCAAGGCCTTCGAAAAAATGGATGAATCCGAGGCACGCATGTCGACCATGCTGCAGGAGAGCATCACCGGGGTCCGGGTTGTACGGGCATTCGGACGGCAGGCATATGAGGAAACTCGATTCCATGGTCATAACGAGGAGTTCCGCACCCTAACCTTCGCGGTAATCCGCAACATGGCGCTGTACTGGTCGGTAAGCAGCTGGATGAGCATGATGCAAACCGGGCTTTTGATCGTAGGGGGCACCATACTGGTAATCAACCACAGCACGAGTATCGGGGTACTGGTGGCCTTCCTCACGATTCAGACCCATCTGCTGTTCCCGATCCGCATGCTTGGCCGCGTGCTTGCCGACATGGGCCGGATGGCGGTTGCGCTCGGAAGACTCAGAGAGGTCCTTGAGGTGCAGACCGAGCCCCAGCTGACCGAGGGCATACGGCCACAGATTCAGGGAGAGATTAGCGTGCGCAACCTCAGTTTTTCTTATCCGGACGGGACCGAGGTGCTGCGGAATATATCCTTCGATGTGCGCGCTGGAGAGCGGATCGGGATTCTCGGGGCTACGGGCTCCGGCAAATCTACGCTGATGCATCTGCTGGTGCGATTGATGGAGTACCGCACCGGCAGTATCCGGATAGACGGGTATGAACTGCGTGAGATCGCCAAACAGCATATCCGGTCACAGGCTGCCCTGGTGCTGCAGGAGCCGTTCCTGTTCGCCCGAACCATCAAGGGAAACCTGACCCTGGCGCGCACTACCGCCCGTGATGAGGAGATTATTGAAGCGGCCCAGGCAGCCTGCTTCCATGAGGTCGTAAATCACTTTGAACAGGGCTACGAAACCATGGTCGGGGAGCGTGGGGTAACCCTCTCGGGAGGGCAGAAGCAGCGTCTGGCATTGGCCAGATCACTGTTACGGGAAACACCCGTACTGATACTGGACGATTCCATGAGTGCAGTCGATACCGAGACCGAAGAAGAGATCCGGTCGGCACTTCAGGAACGGAATGACAGACTGACCACCCTCATCGTCAGTCACCGCATAACAACCCTGGCGGCCGCCGACCGCATACTGGTACTGGATTCCGGACGAATTATCGACTCCGGTACCCATTACGAGCTTATCCGGCGGCCGGGTCTGTATCAGCGAGTATGGCAGATGCAGCACCAGTTCGCTGTAGAAGAGGAGACAGCCTTATGACCGAAGATACGCAATTTGGGAATACCCCCAGCTGGGAGATATGGAAAGAGATTCTCGTGTTTACCCGCCCCTACTGGCTGCGGATTGCTCTGCTGGGCGGACTCATGATATTTGTCGCATTGCTGGACGGGGTGTTTCCCTACATGACCAAGCTCGCCGTCGACACCTATGTGGTTCCGATGAATTCAGACGGGCTCACAGGATTCGCCCTGCGCTACGGGGGTTTGGCCCTGATGCAGGGCTTGAACATATGGGCACTCATCGCGATTGCCGGCAGGCTTGAGGTTGATCTGTGCCGTGACCTGCGCCGAAGGGGCTTCGAGCAGCTGCAGGTTTTGTCATTCTCGTACTATGACAAAACACCGGCCGGCTGGATACTCTCACGACTGACCAGCGACACCATGCGCCTGGGGGAAACAATCTCCTGGGGGATTGTTGATCTGGTATGGGGCGGAGCAATGATGGTCGCCATCCTCGGGTTTATGCTGGTGATGAGCCCGATGCTCACTGCCGTAACCATGCTGGTAATCCCCGCACTGCTGGTTGTCAGCAACTACTTCCAGAAGCGGATCCTCCTGGCCCACCGGGACGCCCGGAGGATTAACTCTCATATGTCTGCAGCATACAATGAGGGGATAACCGGGGCGCGAACCACCAAAACCCTGGTACGCGAAGCCGAAAATCTGCACGAGTTCACCGAGATTACCGGTCGGCTTCGCTCGGCGGCGGTACGCGGCTCCCTCTTCTCGGTTATGTATCTGCCGATTGTGCTGCTGCTTTCCACCGTCGGCAGTGCCATAGCCGTGGCCTTCGGCGGCAGCCTGGTAATTAGCGAGGTGATTACCATAGGAACACTCATTGCCTTTCTCGGGTATACCCTGCAGTTTTTCGAGCCGGTGCGGGAGATAGCCCGGGTACTGTCTGAATTTCAGGCTGCGCAGGCCTCGGCCGAGCGGCTTATCCAGCTCATTCAGACGGAGCCCGAGATTACCGACAGTCCTGAGGTTATCGCAACCTGGGGAAACTATCGGATGGCTCAGCCAGAGGATATTCACCGGATTCAAGGCGAGATTGAGTTTCGCAGCGTCGACTTCCAAGACAACAGCGGGGAAACGATCCTGCCGGACTTCAATCTGAAGATACCCGCCGGACAGACGGTAGCGCTGTTTGGCGAACCGGGCAGCGGCAAATCCACCAGGCTGCCGGTGTGGTGCAGATTCGATGAATCAACTGCCGGGGGGATTCTCATCGACGGGGTTGAATAGCGCAACCGGAGTCAGCAGTGGCTGCATTCACAGCTGGGCTATGTACTGCAGACAACGCAGCTTTTCACCGGAACCATCCGCGAGAATATTCGCGACGGCAGGCTTCCTGCGAGCGAGGATGAAATCCCGGCCGCTGCTGAAACGGTGTGTGCCCGGCCATTCATCGAACAGCTGGAGAACGGGTTGGATACACAGATAGGAGAGGGAGCGGCACAGCTCTCGCAGGGGCAGCGCCAGCTCATATCCTTCGCCAGAGCAGTTCTGGCTCGTCCGGCATTGCTGATACTTGATGAAGCTACCAACTCGATCGACCCCGAAACCGAGGTACATATGCAGCAGGCGGTCGAGGCTGTGCTGGAAGGACGAACCAGCATAGTGGTTGCTCACCGGCTGTCAACCGTGCGAAATGCAGACCGGATACTGGTACTTGACAAGGGAAGGATTATGCAGGACGGCAGTCATGACGAACTGCTTCACACACCAGGGCGCTACCGGGAACTCTACACCCGTCAGTTTCTTGAGTAGTAGCAAAACGACACCCGAAAATCACGCAACTACATACTGCCGC
>CAZANF010000121.1:0-8717 GCA_964486425.1 uncultured Spirochaeta sp.
ACCATGAATGTTCCATATTATGACGATCCTGTCGTTTATATCGGGCGCGGTGCTTTAACGAAGCCTTCCTTTGACGACAGCTGGTTGATTGAGTTTCTCGATATTATCCAGACCCGTATCAATGATATCGATGTGCATGCAAATGCGGATCAGCCGCGCGATGCCCTGCTTGCCCGCAAGTTTAATGCACAGGGTATCGGTTTGTGCCGCACCGAGCACATGTTTTTTGATGAATCCCGTATTAATCGTTTTCGCTATATGATTCTGGCTGAAGACACCGAGATGCGGACCCGCATACTGGAAGATCTCCATAAGGATCAGACGGATGATTTTTATGAACTGCTCAAGATTATGGATGGTTTACCGGTAACCATTCGTCTGCTGGATGCCCCGCTGCACGAGTTCCTGCCAAGTGACGACAAGGGCATGAATGATTTCGTTGCCCGTGCGAAGGCGGACAAGGTCGGGCTTACCAAAGCTGCAATTGTAGAGCGCAGTCAGCTTATGCGTGAGTTCAACCCGATGCTCGGACACCGGGGGATCCGGGTTGCAATCTCCTACCCCGAGATATACCGGATGCAGACACGGGCGATCTTTGAGGCCAGTTACCGGCTGAAGCTTGAGGGGAAGGACCCGCGACCGGAGATAATGATACCGCTGGTAATGAACCCGAATGAGCTTAAGGTAGTCAGAAATGGAAAGAAGATAGAGGGCAAGCATATCCTGGGGATTCGTGATATAGAGGAACAGGTGCGGACGAAGTTCGCCTGTGATCCTATTGAGTACTTGGTAGGCACCATGATTGAGCTGCCCGCCGCAGCCCCGAACTCCTCGGCGATAGCCCGGTATGCGGATTTCTTTTCGTTCGGTACCAATGATTTGACCCAGACTACCTATGGTATTTCACGTGACGATTTTAACACATTCTTCTCGGATTATACCGAACTTGATCTCCTGCCGAACAATCCTTTTAAGGTGCTTCAGCCGCAGGTAAAGGAGCTGGTTGAAACAGCTGCACTGCGTGGAAGGATGGTGCGGCCGGATCTCACCCTGGGATTATGCGGTGAGCATGGTGCGGAGCCGCAGAATATTGATTTCATCCGGGAAGCCGGATTGAACTATGTGTCGGTATCACCGTATGGAATCCCGATAGCCAAACTGGCTATCGCACAGATGAATCTGAAAGGGGATGCATAAACCGGGTATGGCTGTTAGGGTACGGCAGATTTTATGCCTGCTCCAGCAGTTCGCATAAGGCCGACAGTGCGCGCAGCAGGTAGAGTTTGATGAGCGTGCGGGGCACGAAGGCGCTTTTGGCAAAGCCTGCCAGTATGAGCATGAAGCTTTTTTCCGCCTGATGTCGGGCCCCGGGGCAGATGAGCCCTCCCTCCGACTGAAGCTCCAGGATGCCGTGGCGAATAGCGTTGTCCAATGCCGTGCAGCCCTGCAGATACAGGCGTTCCGCCTTGCGCTCGTCTCCCATGGTGACTTCATGGGCTCTGGGCTTGATAAGCATGTTTTCATAGAATGCCCCGGCAAAACCGTGGATAATTCGTGCTTGCTGATGCTGCAGGGCGCTTCCGGGCCACTCCCGGGTTTCCTGAAGGTCTGCAACGGCCCCGGCCAGCCGGCGAACCGTGGAACGATAGCGATGGCGAAGGATTCCTTCCTGTCGCAGATAGATATTGTCCATGTTCATTGTGTAGTAGTCGTGGATGACGTCCAGGATTACATCATAGAGCTTGGCAATCCGGGTCTGCATTGCATAGCTGTAACCCGAATCCGGGTCGTGATCTTTTTTCGGCTCTGGTCTGGATTGAGCTGCTGTTTCCTGCAGATAGGCCGTTACGGCGCTATATGCTTCGGTCAGGCGGACTGTCATTTTATGTGACCATTCGTTCCGGTCACTGTTGCGGTCTGGGTGGTATTCCTTCAGAAGGCGCCTGTAAGAGGCCCCTGCATCCTGGAGGGTTGCACCCTCCGGCAGCTGAAGGAACTGGAATGCAGTCACTACGTTCATTACATTATATCATACGGCAGCATGCGAAGGAATACAATTCCAATTCTGCAGGAACTGCTTAAAATGGAGGCTGATATGAATAAATTTCTGGATACGTTTGCCGCGTACCAAACAGGAAAGCTGCCGGACCAGAATGGATACATTCTGAGTGTGTTCTATCATGAATCGGCGGCCTATACCCGCTATGAGCTGGTTTCGTTCGGGAATGTAAAGGATATCTTCTCGGGAGAGGACGGACTGGTGTTTCAGGCCGAGGGCAGGAAGCTGTATGTCCTGGTCGAGCCGGCGGGATGGCCAACCAGCCACATAGAGCCGGCGTACCGGACGGACTCCGAGCGGATCCCGTATCGGTTTAAGGAAATGATCGACTTTACCACCAGCCGCCGGGATCATGTGTATATCGGGGCGAATCCGGTGGTAACCTACACCTCGTTTACGGTTGTGAAACCTGTCGGGCAGAATGTCTCGTATGTGGTTTATCCATCTGAGGATGTTGAGGAAACAATTCTCGAGTTCTTCCGGCTTCCACTGTGGAAACAGGCGCGGGTACCGCAAAGCGATGCCCGGCGCCTGAAAAAACCGATTGGAGAGGTCTTTGCCAAGATGCGGGTCGGCGAAGGCGGATTCCATTAGTGAGGACGGGTTCCGTTAAAAGTGATAGCGGAACCCGGCGGACAGTGACAGTGATCCGTCGCTGTCCCAGCTGTAGACCGAGGTAGAATCACCGACCCGGGCGGCTGCAAAAGCGAGCGCGGAGAATCCCTGGAAGATGTTCCAGGTCGCCCCGGCGGTAATCTCCGCTGATGCATCTATCGGCGAGACAATTGCTCTTCCAATAACTGAGACGGTGCGGTTTGGTGTCCAGATAAACTCCGGATACAGCTGAAGTGCGTAGCCGGTTATGGTCTGTTCCGGGCCTGCATCCGTCTTTTTCCACTCCTTTCCCGGTTCAACCAGGGCTTCCAGTCTGCCGGTGAGATTTTGATCATACCCGATAGTAAATCCGCGAAATACGCCTGCCGATATCCGTGAGTTTTCATGCAGCAGATCGTCAATCCCCGGCACCTCCCCGGGGACTGCCGGTACGGTCAAGGAGGACGCAGCGTAGATGTCGGCGCCGAAGGCGGTGCCTTGCATGGAGACTGCGAGGTGATGGAGTTCGCTCTGTCCGTTAAAGAGATAAGCGGGTTCCAGGCTGAAGGGACCGAACGTGCTGTAGATTCGCAGACCTGCCCTGACAGTGCTCAGGCTCGGGGCCGGTGAAGAGGCAGCACCGTCATTCGGGCTTTGTTCAGTCAGGCTGCCGATACTCAGCTGAGGCAGCGACGGCAGGGCCACAGTCTCCAGATAGCCCAGTTCCCCCATCGGGAAATAGCCGGAGAGCAGCCATGCTGTTTCGTCGCGGACATCATCCGACCGGGTGAGGTCTGCGCTGCTTCGACCATCTGCGCCGAACAGCAGATCGCCGGCATTGTACAGGCTGCCTACCCCCCAGCTGAGCCGGTCCCGGCCGCTGGTAACCCTGAAGGTATAGTCCTCGGTAATCGGGAATCTGAAGCGTATGCTTGCACGGGGGACCTCCGGCAGCGCAAGCGATCTGCCGTCGATGTCCACCAGGGTCAAGCGCAGCTGCAGCCGCCCCTGCACATTTTGTGCCGAGGATCTGAAGTCTACTGTGCCGCGCGAGATGCCCGTGAGGGCCGCTTCCTCACCGGTCCACCAGATTGATGCGAGAGAGTCAATCCCGGTGCGAACCTGCGTTTGGGCAGCGACAGGTGCCGGAGGAATGATGACCGGAGCGATAATGCAGAATGCTGCCGCTGCAGCGGCGGTGATTCTTCGATTCAAGGTGCTTACCATGTCAGACGCTCCAGTGAGAAGGTGTCGTCCGGCAGATCGATATCCACCTCTGCCTCGGCAATCTCCATAACGGTTCCGCTTGACCGTCGGGTTTCATCGGTAATGCGTATGCGGGATGGAAACAGGTATTCACCGCGCTCCATGGTCTCGAGGATCTCGGTTGTTTTCAGCAGGCGTCCGCTGCGGGCATATTGCTCGCTTTTGCGCAGCACGAACTGTTCGGTATCAATCCAGTAAATTTGTGTGGGGTAGGCGACATCGGTGGTGCTGGCCGAGAGCTCTACCTTGTATACAGTATGATCCTGCACGGTCTCCTCGCCAATCAGTTCGAAGCTGTAGTTTTCTGCCAGGCCCCTTCCGCCGGTCATGTCCTCATACGAGATATCGGAACCGAGCAGCGAGTCGCGCAGAGCCGCTCCCTGGATTCGAATGGTTTCCCGGGCATCCGGGTAAAACAGGTAGAGACTGTCGTCGCGACGCAGTACACGCTGTCCCTCTTCGTTCGGGGAGGTGAATTCGACCAGAAATCTTTCCGATCCCTCGGAATACATCTCGAAGGTGCTGGTGCGGTCCCCGAAGCGATCGCTGATAATCATGCGCCCCTCCATGCGGCTGGTTTCATGGGTTTGATTCTCCTCCATGCGTTCGATTATTTCTTCCCCGGTGATGGAGAAGACTGGGGAGGATACTGCGATGAAAATGACAGCAATGCTGACAACTATAATGCTCTTGCGAATGGTTTTTGTTTGCATTTTATGCTCCTTTCTCATTTCAGTTTTCGGCTCTGAGAGCTACTACCGGCTGCAGTTTAGCCGCCCGGCGGGCGGAAGGATACGTCGCCGCCATCGACACCACCCATGAAAATATGAACACACCCAGGGTTGAGTTCAGGTTCAGGACCGGATACAGCACATTGGATATATCCATATCTACGCCCTCCATTGCACTTCCGAGATTAAGCCCGTACAGACTGAAGGGAAGAACTGTTGCGGCGCCCAGAAGTACACCCAGCAGTGCCCCGAAGGCACCCAGGTAAGCGGCCTCTGTAAAAAAGAGGCGAATCAGCCTGCTGTCGCTCATTCCCAGCGCGGACAGGGTGCCGATCTCCCTGGTGCGCTCATGGACTATCATCATGGTTGTACTGATTATGACGGTTGCTGCCAGCAGAAAGAAGATAAGCGCCATAATGCGATACACAATATTCGCTATTTGCAAATATTCGTATCCGGAACTGATCTCGGTCCAATGTACCGCCGTGACTTCCTCCGGTCCATGTTCTTCCAGTACGGATCGAACATCCCCGATGAGGTTTTCAGTGTGGTCGGGATGACCCTTTATGAGGATTTCTGTAACTCCGTCCCCCATGCGCATATAGCGTGAAGCCCTGTCTATCGGAATAATCATGGCGCGATTGTTCAATGCGCCGACCGGAAACTGAGCCAGTCCAACGACATCCACCGTAAAGGCATTGCTTCCCCGGTAGCGGGTCCTGGTCAGAAAGGTGGCGATATCGCCTGTCTCTACCCCGAGATCCTGTGCCAGACCGGTGCCGATAATGACTTCGTCCGTGCCCGGCCGGGGCAGCCTCCCGGAGGCAACAATTGCCTCCAGATCCTGATACCGGCGTTCAAGCTCGATATCCAGACCGAAAGCGACGGCGGATACCTGCTTTTCATCGTGAAAATAGGCGCTTGGGACCTGTATTCGCGGGCTTATCGCGGCTGTCGAATCGAGCTCGTCCAGGTGCTGAATCAGCTCCTGATAGTTCGGAACGACATACTGCACCGGGTTGAGGTATTCATAGCGGTCATATTCCGCATTGCGCAGCCGCACCTCGCCTGATTCATAGTTCAATGCGTTCTGACGGACATCTACAGTGATGCCTTCCAGCAGGGCAAACAGAAAGGTGATTGAAAAGGCTGCCACAGCGATTGCGGTTATCGAAAGGAGGCTGCGTCTGCCGTTACGGAAAATATTGCGAAATGCAATCTCTGATAATCTCATGATTCCTTCTCCTTGCGACGGCTTACGATTGTCGCAGGCATTCGGTGATGCTCTTTTTGAGGATTCTGCGGGTCGGCAGCATGGCCACCACAGCCGCAACCACAATAGCGAACAGGGCGACGGTTACCATCGAGCCGAAATCCCACACCCCGTACAGGACTCCCTCGAATCTGAACGCTGACAGATCGACGTCCTCCAGTATTGCGCCGTAGTCGATACCGTGGTTGGTGAGCAGCCAGACCAATCCGCTGCCGAGCAGCAGTCCGCCGGCGGCACCGATGATCCCGATTCCTCCTGCCTCAAACATGAAAATGCTGCGAATCTCGCGGTTGCGCATTCCCATTGAACGCAGCATGCCGATCTCCTTTTGCCGTTCCAGTACCGACATCAGGATCGTGTTCGAGATTCCAACTATGGCAATGATCCCCAGCAGCATCATCATGATCCCCGTATACTGGTCCTGTATTTGCTCCACCTCTGCAAACTCGGTAGTCATGTCATTGAAGCCCAGGAGTTCTACGCTGTCCGATTGACCGGATGAAGCGAGTATGTCCCGCAGCGGCTGCAGATCTGCGGTGCCTGGAATCTGCTCCGGCAGCAGGGTGTAGATTGAGGTTACCGCACCGCGCATTTCCAGAAACTCATCGGCAATATGCATGGGCACGTATGCGGTGTGGCGGTCGGTCTGCGGGTTTGAGGTCTGATAAATCCCGACAATCTCCAGGTCCATGAGTTGGCGAAACCCGTCCCGTGTGCGGGTAGTTACGCTTACCGGATACCCGACCTCCGCACCCAGCCGGTCGGCAAGCCAGCGTCCGATAATAATCTCTTCACCCCCCTGCAGAAAGCGGCCGTCGGTTATGGATTCCTCAAGCCGGAAGACATCCGGATCGAGCTGGGGATCGACCGCAGTAAAGGCCATTGTAATCGAGCCGTCTTCAGGGAACGGGTCGTAATGCACAATCAGCTCCCCGCGGAATGCAGTGTGCGGAGCAGCGGGAATATCAGCATCGCTCAGGCGCTCCAGCAGCGGCTGCGGGTCTTCGATGAGGATATCCAGTGGAAATTGTTCCCGCTCCTCCCAGTACCCCTGTGCAAAATACGCTGCGCTGCCGAGCTCAAACTCCTGCAGATTGCGATCGGTCTCGGAGGTAAATCCGGTTAATAATGAGTTCATCGAAATATACAGTGCGATGCCCACTGCCATTGCAACCGCGGTAATGATGGTTCTGCGACGGTGTCTGGTCAGATTTTTGGCCGCCAGGCCGATGAATAGGCCTGTCATTATGCACCTCCTGAGGCTGTTTTCTCATCGGATTCAATGAGACCGTCGTGGAGGCGGCACAACCTGTCACCGAAATCCATTACCATAGGGTCATGGGTGGAGAAAACAAAGGTGGTTCCATGTTTCTGGTTGATGGACTTCATGAGCTCAAGGATTGCATGACCGGTTTCAGAATCCAGATTTGCCGTCGGCTCATCCGCCAGGACAATGAGCGGATCCTTTACCAGGGCTCTGGCAACGGCGACCCGCTGCTGCTGACCACCGGAGAGTTTGGCCGGGCGCCGGTGCTCCATGCCCTTCAGGCCGACTTCATGCAGAATTCTCATGGTACGTTCGTTGATCTCTTTTTTCGAGAGGTTCAGCAGCGACAGGGTCAGGGAAACATTCTCGAAGGCTGTCAGTACCGGTATGAGGTTGAAGCTTTGAAACACAAAACCGATTTTTTGTCGTCGCAGTTCGGTGAGGGCCTTTTTGTCCAGTCCCGAGATTGCGGAATCCTGGATATGGATCTCGCCTGAATCCATGGTGTCTATACAGCCAATCAGATTAAGCAGGGTTGTTTTGCCGGATCCTGACGGGCCGGCGATGGAGAGAAACTCGCCCTTGTCTATCTGCAGGGAGACACCGCGCAATGCCTGTACCTTTGTATCGCCGTCGATGTACACTTTTTTTGCGTCTGTTACTTTGATCATTATAGATTCTCCTTATCTGCATTCTGATCTGCAGTATTCTGCTGTGCCTGTTTCTGCAGAGCTACCATTCCGAGGGGCTGCCCGAGGTTCATCTGCTCGGCAGCCGAGGAGGGAATCAGTACCATTGACCCCTTGCTTTGCCGCAGTCCGTCGTAGACCATGTTCATTGCCCGCAGCTGAAATGCTGCGGGATTTTGCTGGTAATATTCAGCGGCTGTTTCCATTTTTTGTGCGAGCTGGATCTCGGTATCGCCCAGAATAAGGCGTGCCTGGTGTTCCCTGTCGGCCTGGGCCTTTTTACTCATGGCGTCCTCAAGCTCCTTCGGGATGATGATGTCGGTGAACTCGACCGAGAGTACGGTTATTCCCCACGGGTCGGTCTTGGAATCCAGTATGCGCTGCAGATCCTTGCCGATTTGATCGCGTTCGGACAGCAAGGTCGACAGGTCATTGGTCCCTATGGCATCCCGTAATGCCGTTTGTGCCGACAGGGTAACCGCCTCCAGGAAGTTTTCCAGCTCCAGCACGGCTTTCTGAGCGTCCCAGATCATCCAGAAACAAATGGCATCAATATGAACCGGCACATTATCGCGGCTGAGTGTGCGCTCGGCACTGAAGTCCGTAACCCGGATTCGGGTATCTACCCGGGCGGCGATCCGGTCTGCAAAGGGCAGCAGCAGAGAGAGTCCCGCACCGCGGACGGTGTGGAATCTGCCGAATCGAAGGACGACTGCCTTGTCCCAGTGATTCAGCAGCTGCAGCATCGCTCCGGGAATGAGGGCAATTGCCGGCACGGCATATACCAGCGGGGTAAGGCTTTCGGTCTGCATGTAGAGTACCGTCCATCCCGCAAGGC
>CAZANF010000122.1:0-8543 GCA_964486425.1 uncultured Spirochaeta sp.
ACTTCAAGGCATTGGAGAAAGCGGTCACCAGTACTCCTGCGCAGGTGCAGATGCGCAGCCACGAGGTGGACAACGACAACTGGGAACTGACATATGAATTCCGGTTTGATCGAAAACTTGAGCGCAGGATTCAGCAGCTTTCCAGTGAGATTCGCAGCATTGAAGGGGTTCGCAAGGTTTCGTTACTGACACCGCAGCTTACCCTGCCGATGTAAGGACTGCATATGAGAGTGACATCGCGTTTGGAGAGAAAATATCATCTCAACATCTCGCAATACCTCCAGGTTAAAAACTCACTCCGCGCCTATATGCAGCCGGATTCATATACAACTGCAGGAGGGGGCAGCTATCTTGTTCGCAGCCTGTACTATGATTCACATGATTTTGCTGCCTATCATGAGCGCAGCAACGGGAATTTCGGGCGTATCAAACTCAGAATTCGATCATATACCGATGACCCCGGCAGCAAACCAATGATATTGATAGAGCTGAAAACCAAAAAGGGCTGCAGCATGGAAAAGTATAGCTCTTTTGTGCCGTACAGCCGATATCAGACCTTCCTGGTACAGAATACATGGAATTGCCCGGCGGACCCGGTGCTGATTGAGTTTGAAAGACTTGTCCACACCCGTGCACTTGCGCCGATCCTGCTGGTGCAGTATCAACGGGAAGGATTTTCAGCCAGAGATCGGTGTCCGGTACGAGTAACACTGGATCAGAATATTCACAGCACCCGTGCACACGAGCTTTATCCGACCGGAAGATTGTTAAAACCCCACCGTCCCAAAAGAATCATCCTTGAGATAAAAAGCAGAAGCGGTGACGAACCGGATTGGCTGAGGCATATTGTCCGTCATCATTCATTAAAACTGGTATCCAACAGCAAGTATGTACAAGGAATAGAGATAATCCGTCCCAATATGGCCACACCCAGGTTTACAGACTGATGCAGAATCCACTCACCGGTATACAGAAAAGCCTGATAGTTGCCCTTTTGCTCATGATTCTGCTAGTCACCGTATACACAGCCGCACTCTTTTATGCGGAGGAACCTTCATTCGAGGATGCAAATCTGGCGAGGGTCATACGCACCTACATGCCGGAGGATATGAATTTCTCGTACAGTGAACTGGCCCGAATAACCGAAATTGATGCACCACATGCCGGGATACAGGATCTGAAGGGTATCGAACAGCTGCCTAACCTCCGGATTATCAACCTCTCCGGGAATCCCCTGAACTCCCTGCAGCCGCTGCAGAGCCTGGATCAGCTTGAAGAGCTTCAATTGATGGAGATCGGCATGGACTCTGTGTCCGATCTCGGGATGGCATCGCTCGGGAGAAACCGGATGCTGCGGAGACTGATACTGGACAATAATCCGGACCTGGAGGATATTTCTGCATTGGCGGAACTGCCGCAGCTGCGTGAGATCTCGCTGCGTTCAACTGCGGTGCATGATATTACCCCCCTGAGGGAACTGACGCAGCTGCAGGAGCTTAATCTGCGGGACAGTGATGTTCTGGATATTTCACCGCTGGCACAGCTGTATAACCTGGAGTATCTCAATCTGCACTCAAATTCAGGCATCGGTTCTATTGAGCCCCTGAGAGAGCTTACCGAACTGCATACCCTGATCCTGCGAAACGTACGCATAGAGGATCAGATAGATGTTCTGTCAACGCTGCACAACCTGCGAAGGATAAATCTGCGTAATACCGGAATTCAGGATCTGTCCCCACTAGTGAAGCTGATGCAGCAAGGGACACTGCAGGATGATCCCAACGGCCGGTTTATTGCCGAGGTCGATATCCGTGATAACCCGATTTCCGGCAACCCCAATGACGGACCCACAGGCTATGACATACTGCTGCCGTACTGGCACAACATTACCAACCGGAAACCGGAGGAGCTTCCCAGGCGGCCCAGCAGGGAGATACACATAAACGAGATAATGAGCTCAAACGCTACGGTTCTGGCAGATGCACATGGTGAGCATCATGACTGGATTGAGCTGTATAATCCTGGCAGCGAGACCCTCGACATTAGCGGATTTTTTTTATCCCGGGATCCTGAAGATCCGCATCAGTGGCAGGTTCCACAGGGAATAATGCTGAAAGCCGGCGAATTCCTGCTCATCTATGCCTCGGGCAAGGATGAACAAACCGAAAACGGCGAGCTGCACAGCGGGTTCACCCTCCCCTCCGATGGAGGAAGGCTCTCGGTAACTGCAGCCGATGGTGTACGGTTGGTTGATGAGATGCACTACCCTGCTATCCCCCGGGATACCAGCCGGGGACTCTATGACTCCGACAGCTCGGACAGTGCATCACTGGCAACCTTTATTACCCCGTCGCCGGGAAAGCCGAATACAGAGGGCCGCATATATATTCCGGTCGATTTCTCCCATACCGGCGGATATTACCGGGAAGCCTTTGAACTGACCCTTCAGACCGCAGATCCCGGGATCTCCATCTACTACACCCTTGACGGCTCCGTTCCAGACCCCGTCTCCAATCAGGATGCTACCATTCTCTACCGCGATCCGATCCCCATATACAACCGAACACAGGAAAGGAATCGCGTAGCTGATATTCCTACTACCGTTCCAGCAGCAGATTTCTGGGACTGGCAGGAGCCTCAGGGAGATGTCTTCAAGGGTACGGTAATCCGGGCCGCTGCCTGGAGCGATGGTTTACGGAGTTCGATCAACAGCAACAGCTATTTTGTGCATGAGGATATAAATACTCTGTTTCCTCTGGCCGTATTTTCTATTTTAGCCGACCCGGAGGATCTGTTCTCGTCTGAACGCGGCATCTATGTTCCCGGACGCCTGTATGAAGAGGCCGAGGAGAGATTCGACGGTCACTGGATGGAACATCCGGCGAACTACCTGGAAAAACGGGAAATCCCCGTACATATCGAGTTTTATGAGCCGGACGGGTATCGCGGATTCTCCCAGCCCGCGGGGATTCGCATTCACGGCGGCTGGTCCAGATCCAGCCCGCTCAAGTCACTGCGACTGTATGCCCGCAAGGACTACGACAGGCGTAATACCTTTGCATATCCTGTTTTTCCAGGCGCAACACAACGTTACAACCATACCGCAATACAGGAATACCGTCGTCTCATGCTTCGCAGCGGACAAAGTTTGTTTCGCAGTCACCTGCAGGATGCAATCACACAGGAACATGTTCGCCCCTATACCTCGGTCGACCTGATGCGCTATCGTCCGGTGATTCATTTTATCAATGGAGAATACTGGGGGCTCAAAAATCTGCGTGAACGCTTTGACCAGTATTACTTGCAGAACAACTACGGGGTGGATCCTCAGAATCTTGTCATCCTGGAAGGCCCGATGGGGTATCCCAGCCAGTTAAAATGGGGAGAAGAAGAAGACGGCCGGTCCTATCGCGAACTGCTGCGCTATGTAGAGACCAATGATATGTCGGCTGACCGACACTATGACCATGTGCGATCGGTTATGGATATAGACAGTTTCATTGATTATAATATCATTCGCATCTATTCCGGCGATCCGGATGGGGTAACCAAGCATATTGCGGTATGGCGAGTCCTAGACACAGCGGAACTGGACCCGGATATTCCACTGGATGAACGCTGGCGCTGGCATACCTGGGATCTGGACAATTCCCTCCTCTTCGTTGACAACAATACCATGAACTTCTATGCCAACGATGGCCTCCCTCAACAGGCACGGGAAACCCGCAGTACTATTCTGGAACAGACCACAACGAGCGAACGCATCTCCGACCCCGTCTACACCACCCTGATCGCCGGACTGATGCAGAATCATGATTTTCGGGTTCGATTCATTAACCGTTTTGCTGATCTTTTGAATACCCTGTATCACCCGGATATCTATGCCGCAGCGATTCAACAGGCGGGGGCGGTCATTGAGCCGGAGATGCAGCGGCATATCAACCGCTGGCACTATCCGGCGACATATCAGTATTGGCAGGATCAGGTAGAGCAGTCCGTTGCCTTTGCCCGTGCCCGACCGGAGATTCAGATTGAACATATACTCGAGTATTTCCAGCTGCGGGATATACAAATCGGCGATCCGGTGAAGGTACACATAGAAATCCCGGAAACAGGAGGCTCAGTCAGGATTAACTCCCTTCAGCTTGATGGGGAGATGCCGGGAACGAGTCCCCGCAGCGGAGATCCCCCCGTATGGCAGGGACAGTATTTCGCCGGAATACCAGTCGAGCTTGAAGTGCGTCCATCCCCCGGATTCGAGTTTACCGGCTGGGAGGGTGATGTTCAGTCCGATCAGCTGCACAAGGCGCATATATCTATCAATCCCGAGCAGGAAATCACGGTTTCCCCGAGATTTTCCCGGCAGTCAAATACAACAGATTAATTGACATATGACGGTAAACCCTGAATAGTGTTGTTCTATCTGAATCATTCCCTATGAACACCCGAGGAGATGAAAAATGAGATCTATTATTTCTTTCACAGGATCATTACTGGTGTGGACCTTCTGCATCCTTGTTTCGATCCCGCTTTTTCTTGTCGCGCTGGTTATTTTTGCCGTTACCACCCCGTTCGATCCCCGTGGGGTAATTCTTCACCAGTATTCATGCCTGTGGGCGAGCATGTATATCTGGGTAAATCCCTTCTGGAGAATTCGAATGCAGGGAAGAGAGCATATAAAGCCCGGCACCCCATACATGATCATCAGCAACCATCAATCCCTGGTGGATATTCTGGTGCTCTATCGGCTATTCAAGCATTTCAAATGGGTCGCCAAGGCAGAGCTCTACAAGATCCCCGTATTTGGCTGGCACATGGCTTTGAACCGGTATATTAAACTCAGCCGCATGGATCGCAAGAGTCAGTTCCAGATGCTCAAGACATCTATCCGCACCCTCCAGTCCGGCAGTTCCGTACTGATCTTTCCGGAAGGAACCCGAACACCCGACGGCGAGTTAAAGCGCTTCAAGGAGGGGGCTTTTGCAATTGCCAAAAAGGCCGGTGTGGCCATAATACCAATTGTAATTAACGGCTCATTCAATGCTATGCCCAAGAAGAGCTTTATGATGCATCGAGTGAATATCCAGGTCGAGGTCCTGCCGGAGATTCCAGCCGGGACAGTCGCAGAGAAGGATACCAGGGAATTAGCCGAATATTCCCGCGAGCTTATTGCAGCCAGGCTTCCTTAACCTCATCAAGCCACCCACGTGCCCGGCGGTCTACATAGATTGGATTGGGATAACTCAGGCGCTGTTCAACTTCTGCAATAATCTGCAGCGCCTCTTCACGATCACCGACATCGGGTATTGACCGGCTTCCTTCAAACAGCATTGCTCGTTCAAATGGATGGTCCGTCCGAGCCAGTTCAGAGCGTTTTTCCCTTTGCCCCTGTACACGCCTCTCGTGAGACCAGTTACGCGTCCAGAGTGCTCGTGCCAACTGTAACGGGAAGCCTTCGGTTACCTTGGGCACTATCCTTTGCTCCTGCATAACCCGTTGATGCCATAGCCCTGCCCGTGCCAGTGATACCGCAGCGTCCCTGTCTCCGAAGGAGATCATTCGCGGCAGAAGGTGATACAAATACGACGCTGCATAGTAGATATGACCTGCTTGCGGCTCAAGCTCCGATGCCTGAATCAATAAATCCCGCATTTCAGGAGCTGCAAACAGGGAATTCAGCGGACCGCGCACCTGAGCCTGCTGTGCGATGAGGGCTGCTTTCCAGAAATATCCATGGTGTTCTTCAGGAGCAATCTCCACCGTCAGCCGCACCCATTGCTCGGACTGTGCGAACCAGTCATCGATAATCTCTTTGTCACGGTCCCTGCTCCAGGCATCCTCAGCTGCATACTGGGTTGCCTGCGCCAGGCGCCATACGATCTCAAGCAACGGCACATCTGACGGCGGATCGGCATAATACTCTTCTAGTACCGATACAGCGGAGGTAAAATCTCCATTCAGCAGCATCCAGTCGACCTCTACCATTTCCGGATATACCGGAACGGCGGTGACATACACCGAGGGAAGACACAGCAACAGCAGCACAGCATAAAATTTCATGGCTCCAATATACCAAACCCTGTTTTTATGGTACATACTGAAACTGTGAAGCTTGTACATCTTAATCTTTTCATCTGTTTACTATGCGGATTAGTTTTTCAAATTGCGTGCAGCAGTCCAAACCACACGGCAAGTCAGACTGCAAGCCAAAAAAAGACCTGGTCTATCGGTTTCCCGGTTTTCCACACGAATGGGGATATCGGTCCGGTTGATGCGAATGAGCTGGCATACCTTATCGCGCAGCAGATGTCTCTGCGCGAGTTGGCAGCACAAATACTCATCGTAAGCCCCGGCAATACAGCCGAACCCCCCGGGCGGTTTCTGGACAATATGAAAGAAATCCCCGTGGGCGGTATTATCCTGATGGGATACAATATCGGGTCGGATGCTGATGCGGTCCGGAATTTTACGGCCCGGATGCAGCAGGCGGCTGTATCCTCCGGTGCCGGGATCCCCCTGTATATTTCAATCGATCATGAGGGGGGAACAGTTTTCCGTCTGGACGGAATAGCTGCAAATCTGCCGAACGCGGCCGATGCAGGCAGTATGGAATCTGATCCCGCAGAGGTTCGTCGCCAGTTTACCGAGGCGGCAAATAATCTCCGGGAACTGGGTATTTCCATGAATTTTGCACCTGTGCTTGAGCCGCTGCTTCCGGAAAACCGTTCCTTTCTTCGTTACCGGTCCTATTCCGACAACCCGGACCGGGTATTCCAGCTCGGCGGTGCGATGATTGAAGAAATGCGGTCGGCCGGTATACTTCCTGTTGCCAAGCATTTTCCCGGAAGCGGTGATGGAGACCCGCATTATGAACTGCCGCTGTTCAGCCAGAATGTCGAGACTATATATCACCCGGCTATACTGCCGTTTACCCGTGCAGTGCATGAGCTGGATCTGCCGGGAATAATGAGTGCGCATGTACGGGTGCCGTCCCTGGATAAAAACCTGCCGGCAACCATTTCACCCCGGATACAGCAGGGATTCCTGCGCGATAAAATAGGGTTTTCCGGGTTAATTATCAGTGATGATCTTAATATGCGGGGCCTGACCCGAACCCACAGCCCTGCCGAATCGGGTGTCCTGGCGGTAAAAGCCGGTGTCGACATGCTGCTTACCATGGGAGCGGACTATCATCGAATACATGCGGCTCTGATGGATTCAGTACAAACCGGGGTGCTCGACGAAGAGCGGCTGCTGCAGGCCGCCGCAAAGGGTATTGAATACAAGCTGCGGCTCAATCTGTATCAGCGGAGCCGCGAGCTCATCGCGTCTGCCGCCGGGTTGCATACATACTGAACGATCACTCGTACTTCAGCATGCTTTTTCAGTCGCCCTACACCTCAACGGTTTTTTTCAGTATCCTGTATTTTCAAGGAAGGAAATATGATCGGAATTGGAATTGGAACCCTGCTGTTCTTTACCAGGATGATAGGAGGAGCCTCAGCTTCAGCCGCCATACAGATTGCCGGACAGTTTGTGTTCGTGTGGAACGCTGTCTTGATAGGAACCGCACTAGTATCGGTGCTGTGGTTTCTCACCCGCGGAGATACCGGAACCGGCCGCCGTCCGGAGACCGCAATGCTCTCGGGGCTGCTCGCACTTTTTGGTATGGCCGGCACCGCCTATTTGCTCAGCGGCAAGGCCAGGCTGTGGTATGCAGGAAGCTTTCTGGTACTGCTGGGCAGCGGTATCCTGGCTTTCGCAGCGGAAGTTGGTCTGTTGACGGGTATTTCGGCGGTTACGGCACTTTGGGGTGGCCAGTATCTGCGAATGCTGCACCGGCAGAAGGCTGCCGAGACTGCCGGTGGTACCGGAACACATCAATCAAGCTTTTCACGCCCGTTTGAAAACACGCAAACCGATGAGCAGGGTATGCGCTATGCGGGAAAGCAATCGATTGAAGAACACGAAAAGGCCGAACCGGAAGAAGAGACTTGATATACCCATCCGGGGTATGGTATATTCCAGTCTACAGGAGATACCATGGATACCAGAATTCCAGTACAGACGGTACGAAAATCAACCCTCAATACAAGTGACGCCAACGGGAACACTGCCGGGAAGAACCAGCAGATAACCTTGAATGTGAACGGCATGACCTGTTCCAGCTGTGCGGCAGGGGTCGAATCAACGCTGAAAAACGCCTCAGGGGTTAGAGATGCCGCAGTGAACTTCGCTACCGAGCGGGTTTCAATCAGCTTTGATCCACATGAAGTGCGCATAAGTGAACTCAAAGACCTGGTAAAGAAATCAGGATACGAGCTGGTTGAGCCGAGGATCGGCGGTGATGAGGATGCCGATCTGGCAAAGGCGCGCATCGCAAAGCAGCGTCTTTTCTACTCGGCAATACTGTCCGGCACAATAATGCTTCTTATGATGGCACACATGTTTGTCCGAGCTATCCCGGGATACCTGCCACTAGTTGCCGTTCTGGCGGCGCCGATAGTGTTCTACCTGGGACGCCATGTGCATATTGCTGCCTT
>CAZANF010000123.1:0-8534 GCA_964486425.1 uncultured Spirochaeta sp.
CGCGGACGGTGTGGAATCTGCCGAATCGAAGGACGACCGCCTTGTCCCAGTGATGCAGCAGCTGAAACATCGCGCCGGGAATGAGGGCAATCGCCGGCACGGCATATGCCATGGGGGTAAGGCTTTCGGTCTGCATGTAGAGTACCGTCCAGCCGGCAAGCAGAGCGAACACCAGTGTCCACCAGGCCGGCAGCAGGGCAATCAGCAGCCCGCCTGTCAGCAATGCCAGGCCTATACCGGCAATCTCTGCATCCTGCAGCGGAAATCCGCTTATCTGCAGACCGGCAATGCCTGTGCCGGCGATTACTGCCATGAGCAGAGCGGAAAAGGTGGAGAATCGAAAGTCCGTGGTAAACCCGCGCCTCGGCTGGTTTTTGATGCGCGATGTTCCTGCAGTCGGGAAAAAACTGCTCATATTCATGCTGCCTCCTTAATTCTTTGCTGACAACTCTTTCAGTTGATCGATAATATCGTCGGCGGTAAAGCCGTACGATCCTGCCTGGGATAGCGCGGTCTGACATATCTCGGTCAGTACCCGCTCGCGTTCGATATCGGTTAGGGTTATTTCCCGATCGGAAATGAATGTTCCTGTGCCCTGCTGGGTGTTTACGATGCCGCGGAGTTCCAGCTGACTGTAGGCCTTGGCGATGGTGTTGGGGTTAACCTTGAGATCCACCGCCAGACCGCGTACGGTCGGCAGCTGATCCCCGGTGGAGAGGCGGTTGTCGGCGATTGCCAGCTCTATCTGCAGTATTATCTGCTTGTAGTAGGGTACGCCGCTTTTATGATCGATAGAGAACCGGAGGTTTCTTGTCATCACACGCTCCTGTCGGAAAGTTGTACCATTGTACTGTTTGTGTAGTACAATGGTACAATACTCCCACTTCCGCGTTTTGACAAGTAGAATTTAGCGGATTTTTATCCGATCCAGACCTGGCAGGTGTTTACAAACTCCTTGATTCCATGGGGGCCGAGCTCCCGGCCGTAGCCCGAGGCGCCGATTCCCCCGCTGGGCAGGCGCGGATCTGTTTTGACGACCCCGTTCAGGACAACCTGTCCGGCATTCAGCTGCTTCAGCAGCGGGATCCCGCGATCACGGGTGGTCCACAGGCTTGCGGCCAGGCCGTACGGGGTGTCGTTGGCTATCTCAATGGCCTGTTCGGCGCTGTCGGCTTTCAGTACTACGGCGACCGGCCCGAAGGTTTCCTCGCGACAGGCGGTCATGGTGTTGTCGGCACCGGTTAACAGGGTGACCGGATAGTAGAAGCCGGGACCGTCGGGGATTGTTCCGCCGAGCAGGCAGGCGGCTCCCTGCTCAATGGTTTCGGTTACCTGGCGGTGGAGATTTTCGCGCAGGTCGGCGCGCGCAAGGGGGCCGACATCCGTGTTCTCCTGGCGGGGATCGCCCAGGGTGAGGGATTTCAGTCGGCCGGCAAGCAGCCGTACGAACTCGTCATGGATTGATGACTCGACAATGATCCGTTTTGCAGCAATGCAGGATTGCCCGGCATTGATTATCCGGGAAAGAGCAATCCTGTCGGCCGCCGTCTCGAGATCGGCATCCGCCAGGACTATGGCGGGGTCCGAGCCGCCGAGTTCCAGCACAGCCGGCTTGATTCGGGCTGCTGCGGCTGCAGCAACTTTGGCCCCGGCAGCGCTGGAACCGGTAAAGGATACCGCGTGGACTGCCGGGTGAGCGATGGCGGCGCCGGCCTGCGAGGTCTCAATCGGCAGGTTCACTACGGTGCCGTCCGGTGCCTGCGTATCGGTAAACAGCTCGGCGATTGCAGCTGCGCAGCCGGGAACATGCGGATCGTGCTTCAGTATACAGGTGTTGCCGGCCATGAGCGCCGGGGCCAGAAAACGGAATGCCAGCCAGAACGGGGCGTTCCATGGCAGAATACCAAGCACCGGACCGAGCGGGCGGTACTCGACCCGGCTCAGGTATGCATCCGACTCAATGGTTTCTGCGGACAGGTATCCTTCGGCGTGTTCCGCATAGTGCTCTGCGCACCAGGCCGCCTTTTTCACCTCACCGCGAGCCTCCTTGATCGGCTTGCCCATTTCCTCGGTCATGTAATAGGCAAGATCATCCAGTCGCTCATGCATCTGCTGCGCAGCCTGTTTCAGTACCGTTCCGCGGGAGGAAAAGTCGAGAGCTTTCCAGTGCGGAAAGGCTGTCCGGGCCGACTGGATACGCTCGTGCATCTCTGCATCGGCTAGTGGTGAAAACTCGCGTATGGTCCGCCCGTTGTGGGGGTCAATTGCAATCAGCATGGTTCATCCCTTTCCTGCTTTGGGCTGTAAATCCGTCTCGGCCTCGGCGATATCAGCCTGTTTGTTCTTGGGGGTACCTTTTGCAGCACCATTCCGGTTCGGCTTCACTACAAAATCCTCGTCGAGTGAGAAGAACGATTCACAGCCGCTGTCGGTTACCATGAGGGTGTCGGAAATTCCGACAGTCTGGGTGCCGCCGACGGCCCATAACCATGGGATAATATGAAATGTCATCCCGGGCAGCAGGATCCGCGAGTCCCCCTGCATCAGGCTGAGGATATATCCCTCGTCCCAGCTGGGCGGGAAGGCGATACCTATGGAGTAGCCCGAGCGGGTAACCAGTTTTCCGTTATCATCGGTTGTCTTGAGGATCCCGCGGATAAGGTTGTCGACATCCGACACGGTAATCCCCGGACGGATGGCCTTTTTGACTTCACGCAGGGCTAGTTTCATGCGTTCCTGAGCATGGTAGAGCTTGTCGGTCAGTTCGCCGAAAATAACGGTACGCATCATTGCGGTATGGTAACGCCGGTAACAGCCGCCGACCTCCAGGAACACATGTTCGTTTTTCTTGACTGTGCGGCCCTCCCAGGTCGCATGCCCGATCATGGAGCGGGGACCGGAGGTTACATACGGGAGGACCGAGGGCGGCTCACCGCCGGCCTTGAACATGGCTGCGCAGATTGCTGCCCCTATCTCGTTCTCGGTAGCGCCGACCTCGGCTGCCTCATAACCGGCGAGCATCCCCGCCTCGGCGGCGGCTGCAGCCCGCCGCATGATTTCTATTTCGGCTGGGGACTTGCAGACGCGGCCGTGCTCGACAATCCCGAAGCAGTCCAGCAGGCGGCCGTCGCTGAAGGTGGTGTGGATTGCATCCTGATGATATGCAGGGAAAAAATAGCTGTTCCGTTCATAGCCGATGTCCTTTTTGGATAGTCCGAACTCACGCAGGGATTCTACCAGCATCTGAATTGCATCGCCGGTATCGGGGTAGGGACGGGTAATCTCGACCCAGGTGCGGGCATGGATGTTGGACTCCTCCAGATAACGGGTCACCATGAACGGCTCGTTCTCCAGCGGTACAACCAGGGCCTGGAAAAAGGAATATCCCGTTGTCTGGTAATCGGTAAGATACATCAGATTTTCCGGGTCGGAGATAATGACCGCATCCAGGCGCCGTATCTCCATCTGCCGACGCAGCTCATTAATCCTTCGTACATATTCTTCAAACGGAAATGTCATGTCGTCGCGTTGTCTCATGCTGCCTCCAGCCGGCGTATAACCGCCGCAGTAAAAATTTCAAGTCCCTCCTGCAGGTCTTCTTCCGGTATAGTGAGCGGTGGAATGAGTTTGATTACCCGGCCTCCGCTTCCGCAGGGGCCCACCAGCAGCCCGGCATTAAAGCAGTCGGCTGCGATGTCTTTTGCCAGCGGGCCGTCATTCAGATCCAGGGCCTGCATCATGCCTTTGCCGCGGACCTCCAGACCTGAATCGGGAAAACGATCGACAAGTTGATCCAGGGTCTGACGCATGAGTTTTCCGTTACGTGCCGTTTGCTGCATCAGGGTATCGTCTTCGAAGTAGCGCAAGGCTTCGGCCCCGGCCACAAAGGAGATATTCTGGCCGCGGAAGGTGCCGGTATGTTCGGAGGGCTGCCAGTGTGCATCATGCTCCGGTTTGACCAGGTTCATGGCAATCGGGGTCCCGATGCCACCCAGCCCCTTCGCCAGGGTGATGATATCCGGATCCAGACCCATGCCGTCGAAGCTGAAGTAGCTGCCGGTACGCCCGCAGCCTGCCTGAATATCATCTATAATAAACAGTGCACCAAGGTCCCTGGCCAGGCGCTGAACCTCGCGCAGCCATTCGGCCCCGGCTACCCGGACCCCGCCTTCGGCCTGGATCGCCTCGAGAATAAATGCGGCAGGCTTGGGCAGCCCGCTGGATGATTCCTCGAACCGGGCACGCAGCTGCTGCAGTGATTCCATTCCGCAGCCGAGCCGGCACTCCCGGCAGTGGGGTTCACACCCGAACGGCGCGCGCACAACATGTTCCAGCGGCACCCCGGCAGCATCCCGGAAGTAGCTGTTGGCGGTGCAGGCGAGCGCTCCCAGGGTCATTCCGTGAAAGCCCTGGGTAAAGGCTACAATGCTCTCGCGTCTGGTTACCCTGCGAGCCAGTTTCAGGGCCGCCTCCACGGCATTGGTGCCGGTCGGGCCCATAAACTGCATTTTATAGTTCATGTTCCGGGGTTTCAGGATGGTGTCTGCAAAGCCTGCAATAAATCTTCGTTTGGCCGTAGTGTACATATCCAGGCTGTGCAAAACCCCGTCGTTCTGCAGATACTCAATTACAGCCTTTTTCATATGCGGATTATTGTGCCCGAAGTTCAATACCCCGGCGCCGGCGAAGAAATCGATATAGCTCTTTCCTTGCTCATCGATCTGGCGTGCATTGGATGCAGACGTAAATACGGCAGGATACGACCGGCAATACCCTCGTATCTGTGATTCATGTTGCTCGAAAACCTGCATAAAGCCCCCTTTTGCGAAGTTACATAAATGTAGTTTTCAGAAAAACAGCTACATTTAAGTTGCCTTACTCTAACCATAGTCGTATGACCGGGATATTGCAACCTTGATATACGAAAAAAAAGAGTTTTAAGGGCTGTTGCGGTGAATTTCCGTCTGCTCATGATCTATGCTCGGTAACGGGCCTCCGGTCAGCAGTATCATGGTGCGTGCTGCAGTCTCGATTAATGCATCATTGAACTCGTAGCGCGGGCTGTGGCACGCCGCGGAATAGCGATTGTTCACCGCACTGCCGATAAGCATGAATGCCCCCGGGATCTCTTCCAGGTAGTAGCTGAAATCCTCACTGGCCATAAGAGGAATCATGATTTCCGGATGATGGTATTCCGTACCTAACACGGTTTGCAGGGCAGCTCCGGCGCGTTGAGCCTGTTTCGGGTGATTGATGGTAGCCCCGTATCTGGGAATGTGCTCTACGGTTGCAATGGTCCCGTATGCAGCCGCGGTATTCACGGCGATTTCGGTAATCAGGTCGGTTACCACAGTGAGGAGTGCGGTGTCGGCTACGCGAATGCTGCCTTCCAGTCTGATAGTGTCACGGATAACGGTCGGGGCGCTTGGTGCGTCAAAGGAGGTAATGCTTACTACCGCCGGAATCTGCGGCGGAAGCCTGCGGCTGACAATCTGCTGCAGGGCGGTAACCACCGCTGAACCGGATAGTACCGGATCCCGGCAGAGCTCCGGCTGGCTGGAATGTCCGCCCATCCCCTGAATATCGATGCTGAAGGTTGCATTGGCCGACATTACCGGCCCGATTGGACAAACAGCCTTGCCGAACGGGATAGCCGGCCAGTTATGCCAGCCGTAAATTTCGTCTATCCCTTCCAGCGCACCGTCCTCAATCATCTTTTTTGCACCGTGTCCGCCTTCCTCGGCAGGTTGAAACAGGAGGGTTATCGGGCCGGGCAGCTGCGACTCATGCTGCTTGAGCCAGGAGGCGGTCAGCATGAGTGCGGCGGTGTGGCCGTCGTGTCCGCAGGCATGCATGCAGCCGGGGATACGGGATTTCCATGGGACATTGGTTTCCTCGTGAATGGGAAGGGGGTCGATGTCGGCACGCAGCGCGAGGTGGGGGCGGCGGGTGTTGGCCGCCGGGGCGTGAGCTGCGGGCTGGCGGGCTGCGCTGGTGGCTGTGCTGGCGCTGCCGACTGCGCTGTCAGGGCCAGCCGCGCCGTCGCCGGCGCCCACGCCTGTGGCTGCCTCGTCGGCTCCGCCTGCCTCGTCGGCTCCGCCGGCTGCCCCTGCTGCCCCTGCCGTTTCGTTCGCCCTGTTCGCCCCTGCGGGGTTCAGCCGCGCAATGGTGCCGGTGCCGGCGCATGCCCGCCAGGGTATATCCAGCGCCGACAGGGCTGCTCGTATTGAATCGGCGGTGGCGTGTTCCTGCCAGGTAAGTTCCGGGTGCTGATGCAGCTTGTGCCGGAATGCCTCGGCTGCTTGCCAGTGAGCCTGCATGGTGCCGCGAACAGGATAGATCTCCATATCTGCCTCCTTGGTACCAGCCTATCGGGATTTTGGATACCCGAGAAGGTCCTGCTTCTATATCTACCATACGGTGTTCCTGTATACTGAAGTATGACATTCTACCGCGGCATCCCCGCAGCCGGTAACTGTATCGATCCGGACATCCTGCTTGTCAGTGTGAATGCCGGCTATATTCATGCAAATCTTGCCTTGAGATGGCTGAAGGCTAATCTTGCCGAGCTGGAACCCCGCAGCGGGATTCTGGAGGGGACACGGCGCCTCGGTGTCGACAAACTGGCAGATGCGGTGGAGGAACTATCACCGAAGGTCATCGGCATATCGGTAAGCATCTGGAATCATTTCGAGAGTCATGAACTCATGCGACGCCTTCGCCGTCGACTTCCTGCCGCCTGGTTTGTAGTCGGGGGGCCTGAGGCAAGCTATCTTCCGGCGGAACACCAGCTGTTTGAATATGCTGATGTGCTGGTACGCGGCGAGGGTGAGCTTCTGTTTCCGGTATTGTGCCGCGAATTGCTTGCTGCGGATCGACCAGTTGTTCCTCCCGGAGGTGAGGTGAGCGGTCTTCGCGAGCTGTCTCCCTGCATTCCCGATCTTTCTGGGCTGGTCCTGCCGTACTCCCGGCTTCAGGCGAACGATCTGGAAAATCGTCTGCTGTACATTGAAACAAGCCGCGGTTGTCCCTTTTCCTGCGAGTTCTGTCTGTCGAGCATACAGGGCCGTGTTCGCTGTTTCCCGCTGGAGCCGGTATTGGATGAGGTTCGTGCCCTGTATGAGCGAGGCGGTCGCTATTTCAAGGTAATTGACCGCACTTTTAATCTGGATATCGGGCGTGCCCGCCGAACCCTCGAACTCTTTCTGGAGCTTTTGTCGTCAGGGCGTAATCCGGGAGCTTATGTGCAGTTTGAGGTAGTTCCGGACCGACTCCCTGCGGAGCTGCGCGATCTGCTCAGCCGGTTTCCTCCTGATACCCTTCGCCTTGAGGTTGGTATTCAGACCTGTAATAACCAGGTTGCTGAGCGCATAAACAGACGGCAGGATCAGCATCGCACCATGCAGAACCTCGTTTTTCTTGCATCCCGTACCAATGCGATAATCCATGCAGATCTCATAATCGGGCTTCCCGGCGAGGATCTGCAGAGCTTTGCAGCCGGTTTTGATCGTTTGTGGAGATTACAACCCGGGGAAATTCAGCTTGGAGTCCTGAAGGCGCTGCCTGGAACCACGCTGCGCCGACATGATGCCGAGTGGCACATGCTATGGAACCCCGATCCTCCATATGAGATTATGCAGACCAGGGACATAGATCGCCCTACTATGGATGAGCTCAAAGCCGCAGCCAAGTTCTGGGAGCTGGTGGTGAATCGCGGGCGCTATCCCGGGCAGGTTGCTCGACTGCTGCCGGCAGCAGACGGAACATTCTTCCGCTTTCTGGAGATAAGCCGGACACTGTATGCGCATTTCGGAAGGACATGGGGTATTGATGCTAAAGATATTGGTGATATTTTGAAAACTTTGCCAGCGTAGGAGGCCAATTATAATAAATTTCTCCAAATAACTCTGAATCATTTGCTATTAGCGTATTTTGGTATGACTATTAATAGTATTAGTTAAGGGGTTTATAATGGCTTTTGGCATATTGCATGGTATTTTATCTCCTGTTTTGGTCATTGATCCGGATCTACATCTCGTTTTTGCCAACCACGCATTTACAGAAAGGTTCGGCAGTACGACTGCATCGACAGCCCAATTCCAGGATTATCTTCCAGATGATTCACAGCCTTTTATCCAAGGGCTTCAGGATGTTATTCAGCAACCGGTCCATTACTCTCCTCTGGAAATAGAACAGAAATTCCGGTGCCGGCAGGGATATGAGGTTCCCTGTCGGGTTACGGTATCGATGCACGAGGAGGAATCCTTTGGTGTTGTTTTGGTTCTGACCCTGACGGAGGAAACGGGATATGAAGACCTTGAGGTAAAGGAGGTGTACCGGTTAGCGCAGAAAAACGAACAGCTGCTGCAGGAGGTACAGAAGGTGGCTCAGATCGCCTTCTGGCAATACTATCCCCCTGCCGGGGTTACCTGGTGGTCGGATGAGGCCTTTGTCATGTTCGGTTATGAGCCGCGGGCCATCGTTCCTACATACGAGATCTATCTTGACCATGTGCTTCCGCAGGACAGGGAGAG
>CAZANF010000124.1:0-8512 GCA_964486425.1 uncultured Spirochaeta sp.
GCCCAGTCTCAAATGCAGGAGTCATTAAAGAAAGGGGATCGCGTAGTGACCATTGGTGGTATCCGCGGCACAGTTGCTTCGGTGAAAGAAGATTCAGTTGTGCTGAAGGTGGATGAGACCGCCAAGCTGGAGTTCAACCGGTCTGCCGTTTCCAGCGTATTGAATTCCAAAGAGAGTTCAAAAGAGAATTCCAAAGAGAATTCTGAAAACGAATAAATCCAGTTTGGAGCTGAAGACATATGAGTAAACGATTCCGCTTTCTAACGATTCTTGTATTCGTTGGTATTGCTGCTGCTTTTCTGTATCCGACGGTAGACTGGTACTTTTTTGTGCCTGAGGATATGAAGGAAATTGCTGCGGCGTCCCGCGTACAGATTCGTGATTATGCCCAACGGGAAGCACGCACAGAGATGGAGCGTCTGACCACTGCAGTCAATGAGCAAGACAGCCAGGACTTCAGTGAAATTTTTCCGCATGTTGTTGCGGAGGCTCGCCGGAATTACGACAGCCGCGACATGGAACGACCCCAGGTTTGGACCGCAGAGAATATTCTGCGCGGTTTCCAGACTCAAGAGGATCTGTATGAGGTACTTGAGACCAGACACCGTAATACCGTGCTGAGCTTGAAGGACCGTAAAAATCGTATTATTGAGCTGGGGCTCGATCTTTCCGGCGGTATAGCCGTGACCCTTGAGGCCGATCAGGACAGTCTCACCGACCGTCTGGACAGGGAGCCGACCGATGAAGAGGTTTCAGAGGCAATCGATCTGGCTGTCGAGATCCTGACCAACCGAATAGACCAGTTCGGGGTTACCGAACCTGAGCTGCGCCGTCAGGACGATAATCGTATCTCTATTGAAATTCCAGGTTCGGATGATGCCGAGAGGGTTGATTCCTTTCTTATGGGGCGTGGAAGCCTGAATTTCCATATTGTGGATGAAGAGGCTACCGAGCAGATTATTGAGCTGCAGGAACAGACTCCGGGCTGGAATCCGAATATCGACGGTATTCCCGATTTTATCCCTGCCGGTTCACGGGTTGTAGAGTTCGTTGCGCGTGATGCATTCGGCATTGATCAGACCGAGCGATGGATTGTCATCTATGAGGATCTGCAGGAGTACGGTCTGGATGGCTCTCATATAGTTGAGGCACAGGTCAGCCGGAATCCCATTACGAATGAACCGACCGTCAGTTTCGTACTGGACTCCGAGGGGAGCGATATATTTGCTCGACTTACCAGGGAGAATGTAGATTCATCCATGGCGGTAGTCATGGACGGCCGGGTTCGTTCTCACGCAGTAATCCGTGAAGAGATACCCACCGGGAACGTACAGATATCCGGCGGCTTTACCGTAGAAGAAGCAAACGATCTGGCAACGGTTCTGCGGACCGCGGCCTTGCCGGTTGATTTGCGGGTAATCAACCAGACAAGGGTTGGCCCGGGGCTGGGGCAGGAAGCAATTCGCATGGGGCTGCTGTCTATCGCAGTCGGTTTTGCAATGGTAGTACTGTTTATGCTGCTGTACTATCGCCGTGCAGGACTTGTTGCCATTCTGGCGCTGGTTTTGAATCTCTTTTTCATAATGGCGCTGCTTTCCGCCTTCAATCTTACCCTTACCCTTACCAGTATTGCGGGTATCATCCTCACGGTTGGTATGGCGGTTGATGCAAACGTAATTATCTATGAACGCATCCGTGAAGAATATCGACTCGGCAAGTCTGCTCAGGCCTCAATTGAGGCAGGATACCAGAAGGCATTCTGGACGGTTATGGATGCAAATATTACTACCTTTATTGCAGCGGTTTTCCTGAGTCAGCTTGGTACCGGTCCAATTCAGGGATTCGCAGTTACCCTGGCGGTAGGTATTATCTGCTCAATGTTCACTGCGCTGTTTGTATCAAGATTGCTATTTGATGTAGGCACCGATGTGTTCAAGCGCAAGAAACTGAGAATTGGATGGGGTGTATAAATGAAGCAAGCAATACCTTTTTTAAGATATCGATTTTTTGCCATCGGGCTTTCGCTGCTGGTTATTGCAGCCGGAATCGGTGTTACCGTGTACCATGGCGGATTCAATCTCGGGATTGATTTTCAGCCGGGGCTGCGTACTCAGGTTCAGCTGCAGGATACCCGGAATGTGACCCCCGAAGAGGTGACTTCAGCAATAAGCTCCGTTACCGATATACAGGCGATTGTTATCGGGGATCCTGCCGATCAGACCTTTATGCTTCGCGTTCCGGACGATGGTTCCCGGGATGATTTCAGTTCCGCCATGGGACAGGAGCTGATTGATCTGCTGGAGGACGCTTTCGGCGAGGTCGAGGTGCTGGAAACGGCATATGTCGGGCCGCGTTTCAGTCAGGATCTGACCGGGAATGCACTGTGGCTCGTTATTGGTGCATTCGGTCTAATCCTGCTGTATATCTGGTTCCGGTTCAAGCTGACCTACGCGGGTTCAGCAATTATTACCCTGGCGCATGACGTTATTGTAATGCTTGGGGTAATCGGGGCATTTCAGCTGGAAATAACTACCGCTACCATAGCGGCCGTGCTTACCATAATCGGGTACTCATTGAACGACACAATCGTTGTATTCGACCGAATCCGTGAGAATGAAAGTCTGCTTCGGGAAACATCTCATGCACAGATTATCAATACATCCATTACCCAGTCGTTAAGCAGAACCATAATCACCTCGCTTACAACCTTGCTCGCGGTTGGTGCGATCTATGTGTTTGCTACCGGCGAGATTCAGCTGTTTGCTTTCAATCTTCTGGTGGGTATTGTAGTCGGTACGTACTCATCGATTTTTATCGCCAGTCCGGTCCTCGAGATTCTGGCTCGTCGACGTACGGTGAAGCGTGCCGCCAGAAAAAACCCCGGCACTGCCGAGGCTGGATCGGTCCCGTCGGCTACCAAGCCGAGCACCTCCTCCAGCGAGGTAAGCTTTACCGAAAGAAAGGCAATGATCGACCAGATGGCACAGAAGCGTTCGGCCAACAAGGCCGGAAAAAGCAAGCCGAAAAAAGGCCGCAAGTAAAACACCCATTGATGCAGTTGCATCAGCAATATAAGCCGTCACCTGGCGTGGCGGCTTTTTTATTGACCTGGTTCCATAATAATCATACTGTAGTCACATGAAACGTTTTGGAACCTTCAGTGGGGTATTTGTCCCCAGCTTTGAAGCAATTCTCGGGGCTGTGCTGTTCCTGATTCTGCCGTTACTGGTAGGACAGGTAGGAATGCTCAACATGGTAATCATTGTTGTGCTGGCGAATACGGCTACATTTGCTACCGCTTTCTCCATTGCAGACTCGGCAACAAATCTTGCCGACATCGGTCCCGGCGGCATGTACGCCGTATCCAAGCAGTCGCTGGGGAGGGCGTTCGGCGGATCGATAGGGATCCAGATTTTTATAGCCCAGGCGGTTTCGATCGGCTTCTACTGTATCGGTTTTGCCGAGCCGCTGGAGCCCCTGCTGCGTGAACTCCCGCTCATTGCCTCCCTTACTGAAGAGTTCGGGTTGAGCATGCTGCAGCGCAAGCAGCTGATTGCAACTCTGTTTGCCGTAATCTCCTTTTGTGTGGCCTTAATCAGTGCCGGTTTTGTATCCAAGCTGCAAATGATAATCCTGGTTGTTCTGGTTGCCTCTATAGCGGCTATTCTATTCTCTCCTCTGTTGAATCCTGAGTATCAGGGGCAGGCAGTCTTTTCCTCCAGTCCGAACCTGACCGGGGTCGGGGTAAGGATTGGAGTCGCAGCGGCCTTCGCCACCTTTTTTCCGGCGGTAACGGGGATTGACGCCGGGGTCGGCATGAGCGGGAGCCTGAAAACCCCGCAGCGCAGCCTGGTCGTCGGCACCTTTGCTTCTATTGCCGTCACTACCGTGATTTATCTTGGGGTAACCGTGGTTTTCGGCTTTGTTGAGCCAACCCTGCTTCTGCCGCAGAACGGCAGTGCGGTAACTACCCTCGATCTTTTTTCGCAAACCCGGTTCCTGCCGGTAATCCTGATCTGCGGCATACTCCTTGCAACCAGCTCGTCGGCGCTGTCGTATTTCCTGACCGCCCCTCGTACCCTGCAGGCCCTCATCCAGGATGATATTATGCCAAAGATTACCGCTTTCCTGGGGAAGGATTTACGCAGAGGGGGGAGTGAGCCGCGTGTTGCTACAATTCTTACCTTTCTTATCACCATCGGCATAATCTGGTCCGGGGACATTACATTCGTCTCATTGATTGTGGGTATCTGTTTTCTGGTAGTATATGGATGGGTTAACTTCGCCGCCTTTCTGGAAAGGATGAGCGGCAATCCGAGCTTTCGTCCTGCCTCTCGCGGCCACTGGCTTATCTCTCTGTACGGATTCCTGCTGTGCATGGGGGTTATTGCTCTGTTCAATGTATATGTGGGTGCAGCCGTACTGGTCTTTCAGATCAGTATTTTTGTACTGCTGCTGAAATATAAAACCGGCAGTCGCCTGGAAGGTGTGTGGTGGGGGGCTTTATTTGCATTAATGCAGTGGCTCTTCAACCGCATGGGCAAGATTATTCAGGGGACCAAGAACTGGCGGCCGATTGTCGGGATATTCTCGTTCCACGACCGCCCCGAGCAAATACAAGGCATGGTCGAAATGGGGAAACGACTCACGGATTTTAAGGGTATTGTCTCCCTGCATGTGCTTGCGAATGAACGTGAAGAGGATGTGGAGACACAGCTTCCAATCCCTGGCGGTGTAAATCTGCTGCGCTATTCCGGGGAATCAATTAATGCATTAATGTCCGGGATAATCCAGGCAGTCCCTGCTACGGGATTCGCCATGAATACGGTCCTGCTGCCGGTCGACTCACGCTTTGATGCGGCCACCCTGGTAGAGCATTCGCTGCGACTGGACAAGCACGTACTGCTGTATAAGCCGCAGGGGCTACCCGAGGTGGATGGTGTGGAGCGTTACAATCGTATTGATGTATGGTGGAAGGGTGCGGAAAACGGGAGCCTTATGGCCCTTCTGGCTCATGTTGTACAGCACAATGATTTCAAGAAACGAAAAACCCCGAGTACCATCAGGTTTATTCGCAAGCTCTGGGGAGGTGAATCTTCAGAGAATGCGCGAGCTGAAATGGTTGAACTCTGTCGTATCGCCAGACTTGATGGAGAGATTCTTATTCTTGATGCAGATGACAAGCCGATTGCAGACACCGTTGTGGCGCACAGTTCGGATGCGCGATTGGTTTTTCTGGGTTTACCGGGGAAACCAGCGGGGAACCTTGCCCGATTGTTTAACATCGACCGGATGCTGTTTCAGAAAAACTTTCAGCCATATATTCATATGCCGGAGATGCTTTTTGTAAAGGCCTCGCATGTTCTGGATTTACGGGAGTAGGGTGGTGAGTATTTGTAAACGAGCTTTTTTCATTTTTCTTCTGCTGGGGACTGCGTTTTCAATCCCGGCTGCGGACCTGGCCGACGAAGGAGAGTATCTCGGGCACCGCAGACTGCAAACAGAGCATACCGAGATCATTTTTGAACCGCGGGATATTGATATCGCATCCGAGGTAGCGCAGTTTGCAGATGAGGTCTTTATTCAGGTTGCAGAATTGCTTGGGCACCGGCCGGACGGCAGGGTTCCGGTTGTTATAACCGACCGGACTGCGTGGGCCAATGGATATTACAGTGCCATGCCGCACCGGATTACCCTCTTTGTGACCAGTCCATCGGACCGTTTCCTTGGTTCGCGCACTGAAAGCTGGCTGCGCACCCTCTATCTGCATGAACTAGTGCACTATATCCATCTTACCGAGCCTATTGGGCTGCCGGGTGTGCTGTCCCGGATCTTTGGCCCCGATGTACTGGCCTTCGACGCTCCCCTTATGCCCCTGTGGTGGATAGAGGGGATCGCGGTCTATGCCGAAACTGCTCTCGCGCCCGGCGGGCGTGGCGAATCCTCCCTTTTCGAACTGAAGTATAAAGCACCCGTACTGGAAAACGAGATGTGGCATCGCTACCAGATGCGATATGCCTCTGCGTATCCCCCTTCCGACCGGGTGTATGTCGGGGGATATATCTTTGTCACCCATCTCATCGAAAAATTCGGCAGCGAGGTTTTTGCCGAGATCAACCGAAGCTTCGGTCGGTTTCCGTTTTTCGGCATTGGTTTTTCTATATGGCTGGTCACCGGAGAGTCCTTTGCCGATCTGCATAATGAGATGATTGCGTCACTGACAGGGGAGTTTGCTTCCGGCAAGGTTTCGGCAGCCGAGCTGGATACGGTGAAGGTATTCGGACGAGATAATCTTCAGCTGCCGTTTTTTACCGAGCGCGGGTGGATAGGGTATTCCCGTACAGCCCAGCAGGGCAGTGAGCTTATTCAGTATGATGGTAATGATCCTGTCTCGGGGCCGGCGCAACGCCTTCTGCTCGGGAGTTTGAGTGACGCCCTTTCATTCAGTGTTTCAGAAGACGGCTCTGCTGCGGTTGTAGCGCAATTTCAGCGTGATCCTGGGCATCCTGCAGGAACGCCATCCGCCCCGCAGGGATACTCGGATCTTTTTCGGGTGGATCCGTCAAACGGCACGTCAACCAGAATTACCAGCAGGAAACAGCTCTACCACCCGACCCTCAGTGCAGATGCCCAGGTGCTGGCTGCTGTGCGTACAAACGGACCGTACTATGAACTGGTAGAGGTTAATCAGGATGACGGAACAGTACGCAGTCTCTATCAGCCGGACGGCGGAAGTGTGTATGAACCGCAGATATCCGATGACGGAGAGTACATTGTCGCAGTCGAGATCGTGCTGGGGTATACGGCGCTGGTTCAGGTAGATGTACAGTCCGGAGAGGTTGAATATATCCTGCCGTACTCCAGCGCTGCAATTTATCGCCCGCGGATTGCACCGGATGGCGGAGTGCTGTTCAGTTCGGATCTGGACGGCGCTTTATCACTGTATATGGTTTCTCCGGAAACCGGTGTCCGGGAACTTGTGCGTGATCCGGTCGGGGTTGTCGGAGGAGAGATGTCCGATGATCTGCTGGTATACAGTGTGTATCGAAGCAGCGGATATGCCCTTGCCTCTGTCGCGAGCAATGATATTCGATACAACGAGGTTGAATGGCCTGAGATTGAGGAAATCCCTGATTCAATCAGTCCTGCTCCGGGTAATTCCGAACGTCCGCGTGAGGTGGAAGAGCCCCAGGTGTACCGGGACTTGCCGCGCCCCGGTCTATGGCTGCCTTTCCCGCGCATAGATATAGATGAAAACGATTCAACCGGTATAGTGGTGTCACCGGCAATATACTGGATGATGCACAGTGTGCTGCGGAGACATTCCCTGTCCGGCAGCATTGATTACCACATATCCGATGCCCGGCCCAGTCTCGGAATCGAATATCGTTATGCAAAGGCATGGGGAGGGGTTGCGCTCCAGGCAGAGAGCAGATATCTGCCGGTTACTGTGAAAAATGCGGATATTACCCGGACAGTATGGGTTCGGCGCAACCTTGCGCAGCTGTCTGCTGATCGCGTACTTTGGGACCGGACGGTTCTGGACTGGAGTTATCAGCTGCAGGCTGCTGCAAGCCTGGGGTATGTCTCTTTTCATGAGGCAGGTATCATCCCTCGATTATCGACCGGAGCACAGCTGCAGTATGTTATGCGGCAGCATTCGCCAGCAGCGGCATTTTACGGCCGTCATAACCTGTCTGTATATGCAGGGAGTCGTTTGGACAGGGATATGATATCCGACGGAGGCACCCGACTGTTTCTGCTCGGGGGTTTGGGTATGCAGGCTGCAGTTCCGTGGATCCATCATGCCCTCAGGCTGGAGACGGATTTTGCCGGCGTGACGGAGGGAGAGCTTGGTCTGGAGCTCCTTCCGACAGGCGGACCCCAATGGCAGGAGTATAAAGCCCCGGTGAAGGCCCGGACGACCATCATGTATCGTGTGCCGTTCGGGTTGTACGACCAGTGGATTCCGTATGGCGGCATTGTCGGCGCTGGGGCGGAGCTGTATCTGCAAACAGCATGGTATACAGGGAGTCCGGCTCCAGGAGTCATTTGGGAGCGCAAGCTCTATGCCGGTATGGAACTCGCCGTGGATATGCGCATGTTTTCAGGAGCCGGTTTGCGTCCGGTAATCGGGTTAAATGCTCGCATCGATCCGGCGGCAGGGGAGTTCACACCGGTCCTGGGCGAGGATTTGTATTTGTACTTCGATTTGGAAATGTGATATCTTTACTCTATGCATGCCGGGCGGATGAAAACACGGTATCGGCTTCCTGTCGCCCTCCTGTTAACGGTTTCGGCCATTATCGGGAATCTTGTTGCGATAGACCTCTTTGTTTCAATTGATTTTTTGCTTGGCGGAATTTTTTCGTTGACAGCACTTTTACTTTTGGGACCGGTATGGGGCATACCGGTTGCATTCATCTCTTCATCCGTGACCTTTTTTCTCTGGCAGCACCCATACGGAATACTGATCTTCACTGCGGAGGCCGCTGGTGTCGGCCTGTTGCTG
>CAZANF010000125.1:0-8418 GCA_964486425.1 uncultured Spirochaeta sp.
GACCTTCAAGCTGCGGCAGGACTGTATGCCTGCCGACAAGGTACAGTGGGAAGACGATATCTCCGCATCGATAGTGGTTCCGGCAAACCAGATTAGCGGCCTGAACCCGCAGTACAGCAATAGCAGTGTGAAATTTGTCGAGAACTGCGAATACCGTCTCTTTCAGCGCCCGGATGATGCGATTCATCGCGGATACGATAAACAGGCCGAAAGCGATATGGCAGGCAACGGAAATTTTCTGTGCAACTTTGCCCCGCTCAAAAAACCGGATGCCCTGGAGATTATGCACAAGGCGGTAACCTACTATGATTACACCCCGCCGATGCAGGATCTTATCCGCCGTGCAGCACAGGACGAAGGTCCGGGGTACTTCTCCGCCAGCAGTCACCCGCGTATTGTGGACGGTGCACCGACCAAGAATCCGCGATACCTGCAGACCAACCCGAATCTGGTGCGGCCCCGCGACCGCTATCTGGCAGATCTCTCGACCCGCCTTTCACGGATGATTCCGATTGAACAGCCGGTACACCATCCGGTAAACGCCGTGCTGCCCGGGCGCCGGAACAACCCGTCGGATCATGCGGCGAAAATCCGCCCGCTGGCGGTATACAACCCGATTCATTACCAGGAGCTCCCGGAGCTGTTTATGGACTTTATCGCCAGTCTGACCGGCAAGAGCCCGTCGACTACCGGCGCCGGTTCCGAGGGACCGCTTACCAAGGGTCCGTTTAACGCCCTGGTTGCAACCTCAGATCTGAATAACGCCCTGCTCAGCTACATCCTGACCGGGTATCACGCCTTCACCACAGCCGCAGGATATATCGGGCCGAAGTACAAGGTGGACCATGATGTGAGTCTGCTTATACCGGAGATATGGTGCCGCATGACACCGGAGGAACTCGATCCGAAGCGCCTGATTGCACTGGGCTATCTGGAGCCGGTCGAGAACTTCACCTACAAGGGCCGGGAGATTGCCGGATCCCGACTGGGCTACCGCATTACCAAGGACTTCTGTAACGCCTTTCTCGGCCGGATATTCGATCACCCGGAAACCGTGTTCAGCGAGGAGATGCTGCGTCCCGAAACCCAGAGTCTGGACGACTTTGCCGACGGCATAGAGAATATTGTCGAGGCCCAGCGCAAGGTGGCCCAGGACTTCCTGGAGGACGGCCCGGACGAGGCCGCAATTCCGCCGCTGCGGGCACTGCTGCATATTATGGCAACCGGCAGCTATGAGGGTAAAACCGAGCGCGACCCGGAGATCCGGCAGCTGTTCGACCGTGATTATGTGCTGCAGTCAGACTGGTACAAGGAGCGGCTCGCTGCCCTGCAGAGGGAAAGAATACGCCTCTACGAGCGTCATATCGATTACCTGAACACCTTTCTGGTAAAGGCCCGTCATGAGGACGAGGTGCAGCGCCTGGCTGTGCAGCAGCGCATACAGGCGGCGGAAAGCCACCTGAGCCGGGTAAAGGATGCAAAGTTTCTGGGAACGATTAACGGTACCCTGGGACTGGACCCCCTGTTTCGGGGTTAATCCTCCCGGAATGGCGCAGCCCCGTGACATGCTCCGCCGGTTTTACGGGCGGTGTTTCTTTTTAGGCCCGGATTTCGCCTGGGCCAGCTGTTTGCGCAGGGCCCCCAGCATCGGGTCGTCCGGCTTCGCTTGGCTGTAGTCGTCGCAGAGGAGCCCCTGCAGCTGTGTCTTCAAAGCCTCGACATCCAGTCCGTCGCCGATAAACACCAGCTCCTGGATGCGGTCGCCGTAGCGGCCCCCGGCTTCGATAGCCTCGACAATAGTGGGATCGGCCGGGCGTTTGTGCTCCGGGATCGACTGCCACCACACCCCCTCAATACCGATCTCGATGTGATGATGCACCACATCAAATACCAGTATATACTCCGGCAGGGTATCAATATGAAAGAAACCCTTGGCGCGCAGCAGTCCGGCGGGGGGATTGTCGGTAATATTCTGCAGCCAGTCGTAGATGCCGTGCGAACAGAAGGGTTTGCGTGCGCTGAAAACCCCGTGCGACAGCGCCGGGATATCACCGGGCTGTATGTCATCCGGCTTTACCTGCGGCTGATGCGGCAGGCACTGCCGCAGCCCATTCAGGGATAGATTGCCGAACCTGGTTGCCCGCGGCGGGGCCTCCGCTCCGCATGCACGCACCAGTCTGCGGGCCATCGCCTGCATCCCGCTTCGCTGCATCAGCGGAACACGGTCTATCTTGTTTAATAGGATAAGGTCGGTATATTGCAGGGTTTCCTTCAGCAGCTCGGGCACCGCCTCCGGGGACTTCAGGTTGATGATATACTGGGCGTCCATAACGGTTATGCTCCCGGCATAGCGTACCCCCGGAATCTCATGCAGCCGGCTGTTGTGAATCACATGAGAAACAGGTATCGCTCCACTGGTTTCAACAATAATGGCATCGAAATCCCCGCGCGCAAGCAGCGAGCGGACAGCGGTATGTACGCTTTCCCCGACAGGTTCAATCCAGAACTGGGGGGTTAATTCCAGGGTTTCACCACCCTGGAGCAGGGCGGTGTCGATATTGCTGTCGGCCAGATCCTGCACAACCACCCCGACCGAGCCGGCGCGTCGTGAATCAAGCAGGGATGCAACGGTGGTACTCTTTCCCGAACCCAGGAGTCCGGAAACGAACACTACTGGAATTGTGACGACTGTACTCATACTAAAGTATGATAGTCGCTGTTACGGCATCACACAAGGGGGTATTGGAATGGGAATAACCTGTACGGTGGGAGATTATCCGCACAGCAGCAATCTCCTGTGCGGATAACGGATGTACGCAAGCTTAGTCGGCGCTTTGAATATCAAAACTCAAGCGCGGAACCAGACGCAGACTGGCACCAGCCTCTACCTCTACCTCAATCTCCGGGGATTCGAGCCCGCCGGCGGAGAACTTGAAGCGATAGGTACCGGGCGACAGGGTGATCTCCTCGCGTGCATTACGGGCGGTTACCGGTGAGCGATTGCCGTCTATGTAGTAGAAGACATTCGCCGTGCGATCCGGAAAATCCAGGATAATCGTACCGTTCTGCGGCTGCAGTACGGCATGGATGTTCCGGTCCTGATTCAGCTCGACACGGTTGATATAATCACGGTATCCTGGAGCGGTTATGCGCAGGGAATATACCCCCTCGGACATCGAAGCCGAGTAGTTGGTCGTTCCGACACGCTCGCCATCCACATACACCTGTGCATTCGATACATTGCTGCGTACCCGCAGGGTATACCGCTGCACCTGCCTCTGCAGGTCGATGTCCAGGGTGCGGTTGCGGTCCAGGTTCACCTGTACCGTCTGGGTCTCGTAACCGGAAGCCGACACCTGAACCGTGTGGTTCCCCGCCGGCAGGGTAAAGATGCTCCCCCGCCGGGCCTGCCCGTTAATGCTGATCTGTGCATTGGAGGGGTTGGTGCTGATGGTAAGGCGATACTCCTGAGACTTGCCGGCATCGCCAGTAGTTCCGGTACGCTGGGCAAAGGCCGGCAGCGCCGCCAGCAGCAGAATGACTGCCGCACAAAGTACTTTAGATGTGTTCTTTTTCATACATGCTCCTTTCAAAGCTCTTCTTCAATTAATATGCGCTGCGGAAAACTTCGTCGCCGTAGTTGCCGGCACTGAATATAGTCGATTTTTTTTGGCCAGAGGCATTGGCATCATTCCAGAGTGCAATATTAATAAAGTGTATGGTTTGCTCCAGGGTCTCAATTGGTGCGTACCATGTTCCATAGTGCTCTGAACCCAGCATTACATACAATGTCACATATGCCGGTGCTACATCCTCTGTGGTAGCACCGGTCAGTCCTCCGGTGGGGATGAATGAATTGGCATAGAAGCGAAGTTCCTCGTTTCCATCTGCCCGGAAACTAGTTGTATTTCCATTAGGATAGGCACTCGAAGTACTGATAATGGTCATTGTCTCAACCCGCGGTACATTTGATGAATCACTCTCCTGGACATCGCGGTCGAGGGTCAGTTGATAGCCTTGTGAGGTACTGTTACGATTAGCAAAATCTACAATTTCACGGGATGATGATGGATCATCATATGGAATTTCACCCTCATTATTGGGTCCATAGGTTGCCACCAGGTCAATGTCATAATTGATGTTATCCCAGGCCATGGCGACAGTGATTGTGGTCGAAGCTTCTGCTGGATACGCAAAGATATCCGGCGCGGAACCGGAGGTGGAACCGGTGGCGTTGTACAGCTGCGGAATGAATGTCCAGCCGGTCTTGCTGCCGGTAACCCGGTAGCGCCCGTCAGGGAGATCCAAGAACGAGTAACTGCCGCTGCTGCTTACGTCGGTAGAATACTTATCACCGTTTTCCACATTGGTAAAGGTGATGCTGGCATCCTCCAGAGTTAGGTCGCCGCTCTTGTAGCTGGTGCCCGAACCCTTAATGTTCACGACAGAGCCGCTGATGTCGTAGAAGCTTCCATTCACGATTACCTCGCAGGCTGTGGCCAGCAGCATGACGGCACCGAGCAGGATAAATGCGAGTTTTACTGAAACGTGTTTCATAGGACCTCCAATCAGGTGTTTCTATACTTCTAACACCATTCTTATTGTAATATGTTACTGTATGTACCACGATATAGAATAAAAAACCATAAATTAAGGAAGCAAGCCATGCAAATGCTGGAAATAGAGACCAAGGCGCGGGTAGAAGAGCCGGAGGAACTACGGCAGCGGCTGGAAGAGCGCGGGGAGCTGATGCGGAGGTATCACAAGCGGGATATCTATTTCCGGGTTTCGGATGGACCGAATGTCCGGGTCCGGCAGGAGGACAACGGTAGTGGGTCGGTAACGCGAAAATACAAGCAGATAGATGGGGGAATCGAGACCAGTCGGGAGGATGAGTTTACGGTGGACAAGCCGGAGCTGGTCGAGCAGCTGCTGCTAGATCTGGGTGCGGTCGAGTATATCCGCAAGGAAAAGATCGGCCATGCCTATCGCCTGGAGGGGCTTACAGTTGAGCTGAGCGAGGTGATCGGTCTGGGGCATTTTGTGGAGATTGAGTGGGTTGGCCCGGATGCAGGCGAAAAGGCCCGTGAAGCGGCGCGCTCGCAGATTACCGCCCTGGCGGCCTCGTTGGGGATTCCGTCCGACCGCTTTGAATCGCGAACCTATACCGAGATGCTGCTCAGCGGCCATAGCCGGCAGCAATAAGTCCCTGCACCTCCTCGCGGTGGGCTCTGGCGGCCTCCATCCAGCGGTACCAGTGGGAGTCGAAGAATCCGGGGGCTGCAGCCGCCTCGGCGCGCTTCTGCAGGCTGCTGCGCTCCAGCAGCTCGTCGCGGAACCAGCGGAGCTTTTCCTGCACGGCGGCGGCGCGGGGGTCGCTGTCTGCGCCGCGTGAGGAGGCGCCGGCCGGGGTCTGCAGTGCCAGGGATTTCCAGGCGCTGCGCACTGCCGGGGGGGCTCCGTATTCAATCTGATAATCGAGCAGACGTTCTTCGGGCGATTTCTCTCTGCCGGGTGGCCCGATAATTCTCTCCATGCGGTCGCGAATCAGCGGCCAGCTGTCCCAGTCCCGGTGATTGAAGGTGCACAGGTAACGGAATATCATCTCCGCCGCTGCGAAGAAGCGTTCGCGGTTATCCACCCTTCGCAGCGACGGGACAAGCCGCGGGTCTTCCCAGCGGGCTTCGAGGATATCCGGCTTAAGGCGAAATTGGGCATGGCCGATAGCAGGTAACAGTGAGCCTGCGGGCAGCTGATTGGCGGGGTCCCGCAGGCCGCTGAAGTTCTGGTGCGCCCAGGTATCGGCATAGGCGTGCAGGGCAATGCCGATACGATACAGGCTGCGGGTTTTCAGTGCCTGAATCAGCGCACGCCTGGCAATCGGGGATTTCGGGGTAACCGTCCATCGCCCCGGGGCATGATCTGTCCGGGCGGCTGCCGCCTCCGCGGGATCTCCGGGGATGAAGTGGAAGGGAACCAGTACCTCGCGGTGCGCCGTCTCGCTCCAGAACCCGTAGTGATGGGTGACGATGCTGTCATACGCTCCTTTTGCGGTTAGAACCCGTACGGGGTCGATGTTTTCATCCGGATACTGGGAGGCACAGGCAAGAATCTCCGCATCGGCAGCAGGAAGACCGGCCTCGACTGCCAGAATATAGGTCCAGTAATAGTGGAATTCACCGTTCATAGCTGAAAATCTCCGTATGAGTATAGTAGGGTTGCCGTGTAGAGATTTCAAGTGTACATATACTATATCTATGTTTATGAGTTTATTTATCAGTTTGTTCTTTCTGCTTACCCCGTTTTTTGTACTGTCGACCTTTCTGGCCCTGACACAGGATTACGAGCCGTCCCAGCGCCGCAAGCTGGCGATTGAGGTAATGATCGGCACCATGATTGTGGGAGCGGTAATCTATCTGCTGGGGAATCATATCTTCTCGCTGTTCGGGATTAATCTGCATTCCTTCCGTATGGGAACCGGCATTCTGCTGATGCTGTCGGCCATCAACCTGGTTCAGGGCGGGGATTCATCCAGGCTGAAGGGTTTGGACAAGAATGCGATTTCGGTAGTCCCGCTGTCGATTCCGATTACCGTGGGTCCGGCCACGATCGGGTATCTGCTGGTACTGTCTTCGGAGGCCGAGTCCACGGCGGACATTCTGCCTACCCTGGCGGCCTTCTGGCTGGCATCTGCCTGTGTCGGGGCCCTGCTTATGGCCGGCTCGTGGATAGAGCGGGTACTGGGGCGCTCCGGACTCATGATCCTGAGCAAGATTACCGGTCTGATTCTGTCGGCGCTGGCCGCGCAGATGTTTATGCTCGGATTTACGCATTTTGTATGAAACGCAATAAGAAACAGAGGAAGGATGCCATGCACCGCGAGAATATAATGGAGATCGGGCACCGTCTGATCGGGGCCGTACAGGACGGCGGGTTCTGGAACGGGAGGATTCAGGGTGTATGGATCGTAATAAACCCTGCTGCCGGGCTGCTTGCGCGCCACGGGGTTGTCCGGCGGGTGCTGTCGCAGCTGGTTCGTGCCGGGGCCTCATACGGGCGGGTAGGCGGCGGCGAGCCTCTCTCCGTGCTGCAGCTTACCGAGTATCCCGGGCATGGGCGCGAGATCGGCCGGATTATCGGGCAGCACATACGCAGCGGCACCTCACTCTCCATGCAGGATCCGCAGGCCCTGCACGGCCCCGGTACCCCGCTGCTGGTGGTGACTATCGGCGGCGACGGGACCCATGACGAGGTCCTGTCCGGGATTCTGGATTCGGGCTGCGATACGGCCGGGGTGCGGGTGCTGCGCCTGCCGATGGGCAGCGGGAACGATTCGGCCGATGTCACCGGCATGGACCAGGCTCTGTGCGTGCTGCACGGAGATGCTGTCGAGTCGCCCATTCCGGCGGTGGAGGTGAATCTCGCCGGGGGTGAGCGGCTGTATGCCTTTAACATTACCAGCTTCGGACTGGATGCCTGCGTGGTGTGGTGGACGAACAAGCTGAAGCGCTCCCGGCTCTTTCCGGGCGACAGCTACAAGCTGGTGGCGGATCTGGTGAGCCTGTTTTATTCGCCGTCGTTCAAGCGCGGCCCGATGCGGCTGCTGTGCAAAGGCTCGCATATCTCCGCCGGCGGGGAAGGCGCTCCGGGTGTCGCACCGCCGGCTGGTTCGGGCGCCGCTTCGCCCGCCGCCACGCCCGCCCATGCCGGCGGGGAGGTCCTGACCGGGGATTTTGTGCTGACGGCCATAGGGGCCAGCGGCCACCGGGTATACGGCAAGGGCAAACGCGTGCTGCCCGGCGCCGAGAATCTGTGTACCATCCGCAATCTGTCTATGCTGCAGCGGATTCCGCTGCGAGGACAGTTTTATCGTGGAGACCATGTGCTGCATCCGCATACAACCATGCGTGAGGTAGAGGAGCTTACGGTGGAGTTCGGTTCCAGGATCTACTTTCAGGCAGATGGCGAGAGCAGGATGCTGCAGCCTCATGATTTTCCTGTGCAGGTGCGCGTGCTGACTACCGCATTCCTGCATGTATCGGCGGAGACTGACTGCGGACAAACTCGACAAACTCCTCCGAGTTGAGAGGTTTGCTGTAGTAATACCCCTGTATGGTTATGGGGGCGTTGGCCTGCAGGAAGCTTATCTGCCCGGCGGTCTCCACCCCTTCGGCAATAATGGACAGGCCGAGCCCGTCTATCATCGAGATAATCCCGAGTACCAGCGAGGCGCTTTTGGCATTGTCCGGAAGTTCGATAAAAAAGCTGCGGTCTATCTTTACAAAATCCACCGGCAGCTCCTTGAGGTAGCTGAGGCTGGAAAATCCGGTGCCGAAGTCGTCGATTGCGATGCAGACCCCCAGGGAATTCAGGCGATGCAGCATGGCGATGGCAGCCTCCGGGTTGTCCAGCACGCTG
>CAZANF010000126.1:0-8367 GCA_964486425.1 uncultured Spirochaeta sp.
ATCCGGGTATCGTATTTCGGGATCGAGGATATGGCGCAGGCCCTCTACAGGGTTGCGGAGCATTTCTCCGATGAACCGGAGGTTATGGAGCGAACACAGCGGCTGGTTGCCGGGGAGCTTGAGACGCTGCTGCCTGAGCTTGATCAGTATAAGGCGGATCTTCAGGGTAAGCGGGCGGCGGTCTATGTAGGCGGTGGATTCAAGGCCTTTTCGCTTATCAAGGCCCTGCGTCATCTGGGAATGCGAACGGTGCTGGTGGGGAGCCAGACCGGCAGCAAGGAGGATTATCAAACCCTGCAGGAGTTGTCCGATCCGGGAACCGTAATAGTCGATGACTCGAATCCGGTGGAGCTCTCCCGCTTTGTACTGGAGAAGAAGGCCGATCTGTTTATCGGCGGTGTCAAGGAGCGGCCGCTGGCCTACAAGCTGGGGATTGGTTTCTGTGATCATAACCACGAGCGGAAGAAGCCTTTGGCGGGATTTGTCGGGATGCGGCTCTTTGCACAGGAGGTGCATGCCTCGGTCATGAGTCCGGTATGGCGTTTTTCGCCGCGAAAGGGGGATATGCGTAATGCAGTCAGACAAGAAAAACAATAGGAAGCTGCAGAAAGCGGCTACGGTAAATGCCTGCAAGCTCTGTACCCCGCTCGGCGCGGCTCTGGCGTTTCATGGCTTGGAGGATGCGGTATGTCTGCTGCACGGCAGTCAGGGCTGCAGCACCTACATCCGGCGATATCTCATTAGCCATTTCAAGGAGCCCCTGGACGTTGCCAGCAGTAACTTTACCGAGGAATCGGCTGTATACGGCGGGCGCGAGAATTTGCGTACGGCGATCCGGAATCTGATGCAGCAGTACGCACCCCGTTTGATCGGGATAGCCACCACCTGCCTGGCGGAGACCATCGGGGATGATGTGAATCTGTTTATCCGTGAATTGCAGGTGAGGGACGGTGAAAACATGCCGATGCTGCTGCCGGTCTCTACCCCGAGCTATAGCGGTACCCATTCAGACGGGTTCCACGCGGTAACTCGTGCGGTGGCGGAATGGCTGCCCCGGCAGGGTACTCTGCTGCCGCAGATCAACCTTTTCCCCGGCATGCTTTCCCCGGCGGATTTACGTTATCTCAAGGAGATTCTGCAGGCATTCGACTATGGCCATGTCATGGTTCCCGATTATTCGGACACCCTGGATGGGGGACTGTGGGACGCCTATCAGGCGATTCCGCCGGGAGGAACCCCGATTCAGGAGCTGGAAACCCTCAGCCGCAGTATTGCCAGCGTGGAATTCAGTGCGGCGGTGCCCGACCGCTGCAGTGCTGGTGTGTATCTGCAGGAGACCAGCGAGGTTCCGCTGTTTCGTATGGGATTTCCGATTGGAATACAGGCATCTGATGCGTTTTTCGATGCTCTGGAGGAGATAACCGGCAGGGATACCCCCCAGGCATATCTGAATGAGCGGGCACGCCTGGCGGATGCCTATGTCGACGGTCATAAATATGTATTCGGAAAGCGTGTCATTGTGTTCGGCGAGGAGGATCTGGTTGCGGCGCTGGTCCTGTTTCTGCGCGAGATCGGGGCGGTTCCGGTAATTGCGGCCTCCGGCGGGACTTCCGGAAGACTTGAGGATCTGCTGCGGAGCCGGCTGCCGGAAAAGGAGATGCAGGAAACACTGGTACTGGCCGAGGCTGATTTCCTGGATATCGAGCTGCATGCAAAGGAGATGCAGGCGGATCTGGTACTGGGGCACAGCAAGGGGTACAAGCTATCCCGGACCCTTGGGATACCGCATGTACGGGTCGGATTTCCCGTGCATGACCGTTTCGGGGGGCAGCGAATTCTGCATATCGGGTATCGGGGAGCACAGCAGCTGTTTGATACGATTGTAAACGCCCTGCTGGAGCGAATGCAGGCGGCAAATCCGGTCGGGTATACATATCTGTAGTCCAATGACTGGTTCGAATGGGGGAATGAGATGAGACAGAGTATAGAAAATCATCCGTGCTTCAGCAGGTCGGCTCGACATCGCCATTCCCGGGTGCATCTGCCGGTAGCCCCGCGCTGTAATATGCAGTGCAATTTCTGCGACCGCAAGTTTGACTGCATGAATGAAAGCAGGCCAGGGGTAACTTCCGGGGTATTGAATCCGCAGCAGGCATTGGCGTATCTGGATTCCATTGCACCGCGGGTCAAAAATCTTTCGGTAGTCGGGATTGCCGGACCGGGTGACCCGATGGCAAATCCGGAACAGACCATGGAAACCCTGCGGCTTGTTCGCCGGGAGTATCCGGAGATGCTGCTGTGTCTGGCGACGAACGGGTTGAATCTGCCGCCGTATCTGGATGAGCTGGAGCGACTGTCGGTGAGTCATGTCACCATAACGGTAAATGCTGTCGACCCGGAGATTGGCGAACGTATATATCACTGGATGCGCTATGGCAAGCGAGTGCACAGCGGGGTGGCCGCCGCGCGGGAACTGCTGAACTGTCAGCTTGCATCTATCCGGGGGCTTAAGGAGCGCGGGATTCTTGCCAAGGTGAACTGCATCCTCATGCAGGGGATCAACGATCACCATGTCGAGGAAGTAGCCCGGACGGTTGCCGAATGCGGTGCGGATGTCTTTAACCTTATGCCGCTCATACCCGTACCTGGAACCCCGTTCGAGCATATTTCGGAGCCGGGTGCCGACTTTTTACAGGAAATGCGTCGTCGCTGCGGACAATATCTTCCGCAGATGACTCATTGCAGCCGCTGCCGTGCCGATGCGGCCGGTTTAATCGGCGAAAAGGACAGCCTTGATGTGCTTGCCGAGATTCGACGCTACCAGAACCGGGAGTATCGCGATCCTGAACCGCAAAATGTCATGCATAACGAACCTCGGGATGAGTCCGTGAGCACCCGGCCGTATGTGGCTGTTGCCAGCAGGGAAGGGGCATTAATCAATCTGCATCTGGGGGCAGCCGACCGGTTTACGGTGTATACGCATGGCGATGACGGATGGCGTGTTCATGAACAGCGCATGGCTCCGCCGCCCGGCTATGGGGATCAGCGCTGGCAGCTGCTGGCGGAAACCCTGCATGACTGTCGCGCCCTCTTTGTTTCGAGCGCAGGTTCGCGTCCGATAGAGGTCCTGCAAGAGGCCGGGCTGCCGCTTGTAAAGGTGGAGGGCCTTATTCAGGAAGTGCTTTCCGCGTATGAACAGGGTCGGGGTCTATCGGCGTATATCCGCCGTGACGAGCATGCCTGCGGCAGCGGATGCGGCGGAACCGGTGGCGGATGCGGGTGAATGTATGCATACACCGCAACGCGGTGAAAGGAGAGAGAAATGCAGAAACCGGAACAGCATATTTTTGTATGTGCAAGTTTTCGTTCCAGCGGTGAACCACAGGGTGTGTGTCACAAAAAAGGGGCGGCTGGTCTATTGCCGTATCTGGAGGCGGAACTGGCGGATCGTGGTATGGCAGGGATATCGGTAACCTCTACCGGTTGTGTAAAGGTATGCGACCGCGGGCCTGTACTGATCGTCTACCCGGATAACCTGTGGTACGGCGGGGTGGATGAGGCCGGGGTAGACGCCATCCTTGATGCCATTGAGGATGAAACAGTTGCGGATGATTATTTGCTGGCTTAAGATACTGTTCAGACAATTGGTCAGACATGGAATGCTCTGCATGCTGGCGGCGGTCGTCGGCTGTGCCCCGTCGCCGTCGGCCGATGGCCTTACATGCCGCATCGCCGCATCCTCATCCCTCGCGCCGCTGGTGCCTGAACTGAGTCGGGTCCTGCGCGAGATGCGGCCTGAACTTCGTGTAGAATGGACCCTTGGATCCTCGGGCATGCTTGCGCTGCAAATTGAAAAGGGGGCGCCGTATACGGCATTCTTGTCGGCCGACCGGTCTTTTATAGACCGGCTGCAGCGCGGCGGGTATACAGCGGGAGAGGCGGTAGCCTTTGCGCAAGGAGAGCTGATCCTGTTCAGCCGTGCCGTCCTCCCGATCCTCGGCGACGAAGAGGGGAAACCCGCTGCTGCCGCCATACCGGTATTCGAGGCTTTGCTGCAGCAGGATCATCGGCTCGTGCTGGCAGGACCGGATTCGGCTCCATATGGTCACGCGGCCCGAGAGGTGCTGCAGAATATCGGGGTCTGGGAGAAGGCTTCGCGGCACCTGGTTTCGGCGCGCAGCGTAGCCCATGCCCTGCAGTATGCAATATCTTCGGCAGATGCAGGTCTCCTGAGTCGATCCGCCCTGTCCGATTCGCGTATCCAGGCTGCGCTGCAGGCCGGCGGACAGTGGGTGCCTGTCGATCCCGCTCTCTATACCCCGATACTTCACTATGGTACAGCGATTGCATCCGGGAGTACGGAGGATCAAACAGGGCTTCTTCGGGATTTTCTGCAGCATCCGGGGACTCACAAGGTACTGCTTCAGGCTGGATACAGGATCCCGACGGATCCGAATCACCGGGCACCGGAGGTCTTTCGATGATGACACCGCTGCTGCTTTCGCTGCGTTTGGCAGCAGCAGTTACTCTGCTGCTGCTGGTTGTTTGTATTCCTTTGGCAAAGTGGCTGGCGAACAGCCGGTCGGGTTTCGCCCATCTGCTGGAGGCAGTGCTTTCGGTTGGTCTGGTACTGCCTCCAACGGTACTGGGCTTCTACTTTCTGCTGGTATTTTCTCCATACTCCCCGGTTGGAGGCCTGCTGGAACGGGTATTCGGAGTTCGCCTGGTCTTCTCGTTTGCAGGGCTTGCAGCTGCATGCAGTCTCTCCGCATTTCCGCATATGCTGTCCGCGCTTAAATCAGGGTGGGCCGGGGTTCCGGTACGCACCCTTGAGGCGGCTGCCGTAATGGGGCGCTCCAGACTCAGCATACTGTTACACATAGCCCTTCCGCAGATCAAAACGGCGGTCATTTCCGGTGCAATCGTGAGTTTCGCGCACACCCTGGGCTCCTTCGGTCTGGTCCTTATGGTGGGCGGATCGATCCCGGGAGTAACCCGGGTGATCTCTATCGCAATCTACGAGGAGTTTGAGGCCGGCCGAATGGCCGCCGCACATCTGTATGCCGGTATACTCCTGGCAGTCAGCTGCGTAGTGGTGTGGAGTCTGCATGCCCTGCAGCGGAAGGGTGCCTGAATGATTGATTTTGTCGTATCGAAAGGATATCAGGTAAAGAATCATGTTTTCCGCTTCGAGATTGAATCTCAGCTCGATACGGGAATCATGCTGGGTATTCAGGGTCCATCCGGCAGCGGCAAGACGACATTGCTGCGCTGTCTGGCGGGGCTTGAGCGACCGGATGCCGGCTTTATTCGTGTGAAAGATCAGTACTGGTTCCGGGATTTTCCACGGTGTTTTCTCCCTCCACAGAAGCGATCGGCGGCCTATATGTTTGCCGATTACGCCCTGTTCCCCCATATGACGGTAGCCGGGAATCTTCGTTTTGCCCGCCCGCAGCGGACAGTATCCGAACTTCTGCAGATGGTCCATCTTGGTGAATTTGCGGACCATTATCCCCGCGAATTATCCTCCGGACAGCAGCAGCGTGCAGCTCTGGCGCGCGCAGTTGCCCAGTCCGCCGACTTGCTGCTGCTGGACGAACCCTTTTCGGCACTGGATGAATCCCTGCGCCTGGAACTGGGCAATACCCTGCGGAAGCTGCAGCAGCAGACAGGAATTAATGTGATCATGGTCAGCCACTCCCTGCCGGAGCTCGACCGATTGTGTGATCGGGTATTGATAATCTGACTTTCTGCAGCATAAAAAAAGCCTGTCCCAAGGGACAGGCTGGTAGGTGCGCCGCGCCGCCGTAGTATCCGGCGGAACGCACCGCCGTGGCATTCGGCGGAACAAACTATCTCGTGTAGAGCGGGCGGCTGGTGTAATGGGTATGCAGCAGCTTGTGCGATTTCTCGCTGCCCGGTTTCTCCAGAAAATCCTGATAAATCTTTTTGATAAACGGATTATGATGCGAGCATCGTGTGGCCGATTTTTCATCATCGTTGTAGATCCCTGCAATTCGTGCTTCACGTACCTCATCGGTGGTGTTGTACGGCTGTCCCCCACCGGCAATACAACCGCCTCGGCAGGCCATAACCTCGAAAAAATGACACGGGGGTTCCTTCCCGGCTTCCTTCGCAGCTCTCACCTCCTACAGCAGATAGCCAACGTTCGCAATTCCGTGAGCGATTGCTACCCGGATCTACTTGCCTTCGATATCAATGGCGGCGGAGCGTATACCCTCCATACCGCGTACGGCTTCGAAGGTAATCCCCTCGTGCTCGTTTCCGGTAACCAGGTTGTATGCGGTTCGAAGCGCTGCTTCCATAACCCCGCCGGTGGTCCCGAAGATGGTTCCCGCTCCGGAATACGCACCGATTGGTGAATCGGCCTCTTCTTCCTCCAGAGAAAGAAAATCGATGCCTGACTGTTTCAGCAAGCGGGCCAGCTCGCGGGTGGTAAGCACAACATCCACATCCTGTGACCCGGATGCAAACATATTTTCATCGCGGGTTATCTCGTACTTCTTGCTGGTACAGGGCATGATAGCCGCGGAAAAAACCTTGTCCCTGGGGATGTTCTGCTGGTCGGCATAATAGGTTTTGGTAAGTGCGCCCTGCATCATCATAGGCGACTTGGCCGTCGAGAAACTTGGTATCATATCGGCGTAGTATTTTTCCATGTAGTCGACCCAGCTCGGGCAGCAGGAGGTGATCAAGGGGAGTTCACCGCCGTTGGACAGGCGATCTACAAACTCGGTTCCCTCCTCCATAATTGTCAGGTCTGCAGCGAAGTTGGTATCGAACACGGCATCAACCCCGAGCCGCCGCAAAGCTGCATAGATCTTGCCGGTGGTAATTGTGCCGGGTTCAAGCCCGAAGGCCTCACCCAGGGCCACACGTACCGCCGGTGCAATCTGGATCGCAACATGGGTCTCCGGGTTGCGGATTGCCTTCAGCAGTTCCCTGGTATCATCGCGCTCATAGATGGCACCAACCGGACAGTGGGCGCTGCATTGTCCGCACTTGATACAGGGGCTTTCGTTCAGCAGCACCCCGGCAGCCGGCATCATCTGGGTTTGATCCCCGCGATCCAGAAATTCGAGCGCCCAGACATCCTGCAGCTGCTGACAGACCAGGACACAGCGTCCGCACTTGATACACTTGCGCGGGTCAAGCACAATCGACGGGGTGGACTCGTCCTTGGGGAGGTCCGGCACCACATGTTCGAACGGCACCTCCCGGATTCCGAAGTGTGCTGCGATGTCCTGCAGTTCACAGGTGGTATTGCGGCCGCAGGTCAGGCATTCATTGGGATGGACCGACATAATCATTTCGACCGTGGTCCGACGCACCTCATTGAGCTCCGGATCATGGGTGATGTAGTTCATGCCCTCGATAACCTCGGTTGCGCATGCTCTCGGCAGCTTGGGAGATCCCTCCACCTTAACCACGCACAGCCCGCAGGCTCCCCACGGGGTCAGGTCGGGATGCGCGCAGAGTGCGGGAATATTGATTCCTGCTTCCTTGGCAGCCGCCAGAATTGTGCTGCCCTTGGCAACCTCCATCGGGATGCCGTTTATCTTTATACTTACTGTACTCACTGTCTTACTCCTTCTATCTGATCGAACTACGCGATGATAACCGCGTTGAACTTGCAGGCGTCGTAACACGCACCACACTTGATGCAGCGTTCCTGATCTATGACATGTACCTTTTTGCGCTCACCGTCGATACAGTTGACCGGGCATTTTCGGGCACAGACAGTACAGCCGATACAATTCTCTTCGCTGATGGTATAGGTCACCAGATCCTTACATACTCCCGATGGACAGCGCTTGTTCTGAATGTGTTCCAGATATTCCTGCTCGAAGTATTTCAGCGTAGAGAGAACCGGGTTTGCAGCCGTTTGGCCCAGTCCGCAGAGGGAGGCCTTCTTCATGGAAACCGCAATCGCCTGCAGCTGGTCGATGTGATCCATAGTGGCGGAACCCTTGGTGATCTTGTCCAGGATATCGTGCATCTTGCGGCCGCCGATCCGGCACGGTGCACATTTACCGCAGGATTCCTCTACGGAGAAGTCCAGGTAGAACTTGGTGACGTCGATAATACAGTCATCCTCGTCCATAACGATCATCCCGCCGGAGCCCATCATGGATCCCAGTGCCGTCAGGTTGTCGAAGTCGATCGGTGTGTCCAGGTGTTCCTCGGTAATAACCCCGCCGGATGGCCCACCGGTTTGAACCGCCTTGAACTTCTTCCCCTTCGGTATACCCCCGCCGATGTCGTAGACTATCTCGCGCAGGGTTGTTCCCATTGGAACCTCGACCAGACCGGAGTTGTTAATCTTGCCGGTAAGGGCAAATACCT
>CAZANF010000127.1:0-8328 GCA_964486425.1 uncultured Spirochaeta sp.
CCCTTGTATCGACCTAAAACACCACCCATCCCTTCCACCATTCCCGCGGTAAATCCACTACTATCATATTATGTACTCCAAACGTTTCCAGTATGACTCGAAAAGCTCATCCAGCAGCGGATCGGCTGTCTTTATCCGATGATTCACGAACCGCAGGTACAGCAGCTGCTGCAGCTGTGCCTCAAGCTCGATTGCGAGCAGAACCGGATTCAAATCTCTTCGTATCTCACCGCTCTGCTGCCCTGTCCGGAATGCCTCCGCCAGCTCCTGCAGCTTCCGGTCGTCGCCTTGATCAATCATCTGTTGAAACTCCGGATAACGACGGGTCGCTTCATACAGAAAGTTGTAGAAGCGCAGAATCGCATCGTCCTCAGAGCTGTCCATCCATGACTGGATATCCCGTATGGCTTCGTCGATGTGCCGGAATCCTGCGTGTATGAGCTCACGCAGACTTGGTGCCGGCAGGATACGCCAGTTTGCCGCCTCGGGACGGGTAAAAAAGCGATAGAGACAGTGGTAGTAAAGGTCTTCCTTGCCTGCGAAGTGATGATACAGCGCACCCTTGGAAAGCCCGACTGCACGGCAGATATCCTGCAGCGAGGCAGCAGCAAACCCATGCTGTATGAATACCGGCAGGGCCTGGGAGAGAATATAGTCCCGGCTTGCCTGTCCCTTTCGGGTACTGTTATCCATACAGCCTCCTTCAATCGTAAAAAACCGACCGGTTGGTATGTTTATACTACTTCCGATATATCGTCAAGCAGGCTTCACGCCAGACTGCAGGTCAGTTGTACCACGGTAGCCGCAGGCGCCCGTTTCGGGCTACAAGTACCAGTATGAACACTACAGGGAACTATTTTGCCGTCGCCGTCCCCGGTACCGAACCCGCCCTTCTTGCCGAACTGCAGGAGCTGGGAATCGCATCCGCTGTACCGGAGCACGGCGGGGTCGCCTGGTCGGGACCGCAGGATGAGGCAGAACAGATAGCCGGAAGGGCCCTTACCCCCACCAGAATACTGTACCGGATAACCGATTTCCCGGTGAGCCGCTTTGCCGAGCTGGTGCGCAAGACGGCCGGACTGCCCTGGGAGGAACTCCTCCAGCAACCCGGCTTTAGTGTCCGGGCCGTCTGTCATCGTTCGAAACTCTATCATTCCTCAGCTGTGGAACAGCGGGTCCGGGCCGGAATCGAGCAGCGTCTGGCAGCAACCGGTTCAGATGCACTGATATCACCATCATCCGACCCGGATACCAGGGCGCCGGATACCAGGACGATGGTAGTCGTCCGCATCGACCACAATCACTGTCAGCTCAGTATCACTCTCGGCAAGGCAGATCTGTACCAGCGCGGGTATCGTCTGGAGACTGCCAAGGCCCCGCTGCGCGAGAATCTGGCCGCGGTAATGCTGCAGCTATCCGGCTGGGAGGGCCATGAACCCCTCTACGATCCATTCTGCGGCTCAGGCACCATTCCAATAGAGGCTGCCCTGCTGTCAGTCCGCCGTAAAATACCTGCGCCGCAAATCTTCGCCTCCGACCGCGATGCCGGCGCCTGCAGAATTACGGCGTCCAATGCAGAGCGGGCGGGTGCTGCAGGACTGATTCACATCTCTAACCATGCAATAAGCGACCTGAGAAACGAACACGGCCAGGCCGCGCATATCGTCACTAATCCACCGTACGGCAAGCGGGTAAACTCACGCCGCGACCTTCGCAATCTCTATGCCCGCTTCGGTACCGTACTGCGCACCAGTTTTGCAGGGAGCTGCCTCACCATGCTCTGCACCACCGGGACCGACGGTGACATACTTGCCGGACAGCTTGGAATACCCCTGACCACAGTTGCAAGCTTCTCCAACGGCGGCCTGCCGGTAGCGGTACGCAGAGGGGCTATACCAGCGGAAGCAATGTAACATCCTTGCCCTTCACAGCGGGATTTACTACACTCTCTCGTATGATCCGAAACAAATGTATCCCTCTCTGTACTGTTTTTTTATGCAGCCTGCTGCTGACCGGCACACTGTTCGCTCGTGGAGGACAGGAAGAGGCTCCAGCACCGCCCGAAACCGATGCAGCCACCATTCAGACGGAGGCTCCGTCTCCGGCACAGGATGCAGAGCTGCTGCCGATGGACCCGGCGGTTTCATCGGGCAGATTAGCCAACGGCCTCAGCTTCTATCTGCGGCAGAACAGTGAACCTGAAAACCGCGTTTTCCTCCGTCTGGTGGTCAATGCCGGGTCAATACTGGAAACCGAAGAAGAACTCGGCATTGCGCATTTTGTAGAACACGCAGCCTTTCTCGGCACCGAGGCCTACGATCAGGATCAGATAGTAAGATACCTGGAGTCCATCGGCATGCGTTTCGGTCCGAATGTAAACGCATATACCAGTTTCGACGAGACAGTCTATATGCTGCAAATCCCCGCCGATGATCCGGAAAAGCTGGAGCGAGGGATACATATCCTGCAGCAGTGGGCGTCTGCAGTGAGTTTCGAGCCCCAGCGGATAGAAACCGAAAGAGGTGTCATCCAGGAGGAATGGCGTGTAGGACTCGGCGCCTCACAGCGCTTTCTCGACAAACAGTTCCCCATCCTCTTTAAAGACTCCCGTTATGCCGATCGACTCCCCATTGGAAATCCTGAAGTGTTCATGAACGCAACCCATGAGGACCTGAGAGACTTCTACGAACGCTGGTATCGCCCTGATTTAATGAGTGTGATGGCGGTCGGAGACTTTGAACCGTCTGAAATGGAGGCCTTGATTACCGAGTATTTCGGACGGATTCCAGCTGAGAAGAACCCGACGGAGCGTCCGCTGTACCCGGTAGCCGAGCATGAAGAGACCCTTTTTGCGCCATTCTCCGACCCCGAAGCAGGAAACACCTGGATCAGCATCTACAACAAGCAGCCGCCGCAGCCGCTTCGCACAAAATCCGAGTACCGCAAGCAGCTGGAGCACAGGGTGTTTGCCGACATTATGAACACCAGATTCGAGGAACTCTCCCGCCGCCCGGATGCACCGTTTATGGCTGCAGGAGCCGCCCATGGCAGCCTGGTTCGAACTTCATACGCTGCTATTATGCAGGCAGTAACCGAGGAAAACAGGATTCACGACGGATTTGAAGCCCTGCTGACAGAAGCCATTCGCGCCCGCACCCACGGATTCAGCGAGGCGGAGGTAGAACGCGGACGACGGCGCCTGCATCGACAGATGCAAAGTGCATATAACGAGAGAAACAACACCCCATCATCCGCCTACACCACAGAATACACACGCCATTTCCTGGAAGGTGAAGCAATTCCCGGTATCGAGTATGAATGGGAACTTACCCGGGAGCTTCTTCCGCAGATATCTGTCGACGATATCAATAAACTGGCTCAGGAGTACATCGGACCGCCGAATCAGGTGGTAACAATAAGTGCGGCTGAAACGGATCGTCTGCAGCTGCCGGATTCTGAGGAGCTGGAGGCAATACTCAGCGATGTGCAGTCCCGGGAGATTGCCGCCAGTGATGCCCGGGACGATATCGATGACGAGCTGATGCCCGTCCTGCCGGAACCCGGCGAGGTAGTCGAGACACGGCACCATGAAGAGGTTCAAACCAGGGAGTGGACACTCAGCAACGGCATAACCGTCCTGGTCCGCCCGACGGATTTCCGCAGCGACGAAATCCGGATGCAGGCGTATCAGAAGGGGGGTAACTCGGTGGTTGATACCGGGGACATCTACAGCGCGGCATTTGCGGCCCCGGTTGCCCAGCAGTCCGGAATTGCACACCTTACCAAGATCCAGCTTGATCAGCACCTGGCGGGCCGCGAGGTACAGGTATCTCCTTTCATACATGAATACACCCATGGATTCAGTGGTTCAAGCTCGACCGATGATCTGGAGATGATGCTGCAGCTTGTACATCTGTATACCGTCAGCCCTCGTATAGATGAGGAATCATATGACTTTCTGATGAGACAGGTCCAGGCAAACCTTGAACGACGGGAAAACCAACCCGATGCTGTTTTTGCCGATACCCTGCAATCGATCATAGCCAACGACAACCCCCGCATGGAGCCCTTGCGGCTGTCCGACCTCGACAAGGTAGATTTCGAAACCGTCAGACAAACCTACCTGGATACCTTCGCCGACCTGAGTGACACGGTGTTTGTATTTGTCGGATCGATTGATCCGGAGACCATGCAGCCGCTCACGGAACAATACCTCGGCAGTCTTCCCACCGGTATTCAGGATACCCAGAGAATCCCGCACCCGATTGACCCGCCGGCTGGAATCACCAGCGAGGAAATCTACTTCGGGCAGGAGGATTCCAGCAGGATCGCGATAGTTTTCACCGGCGACTACGACGGTTCTCCGGAGTCCGAATACGCCCTGACTGCACTGCGCGACGTACTGCGGATCCAGTTACGTGAGACTATCCGCGAGGAAGAGGGCGGGACATACGGGGTGCAGGTTTCCAGCAGCAGTCAAAGCTATCCGGATAATCATTATCAGATCAGCATAGTGTTTAACACCGATCCGATACGCGCCGAGGAACTGACCCGGCGCATACATAATGAAATCGCCTACATTCAGGAGAACGGTCCGGGCGATGACATACTGCAGCGGGTTCAGGAAACCCATCGGCGCGATTATGAAAGCAGTATGAGATCCAACAGCTGGTGGCTGAATAACCTGCGCAGCGCCCGATACCGGAACGAATCCCTGGACCAGTTTCTGGATCGAGCCGATCTCATTGAGGAGTTAAGCCCGGAAATGCTTATTCAGGCTGCCCGGAATATGCTGCCGCAGGATGAATACATACAATTACTCATGTATCCGCAAGATAATTAATCCCGGACGAGGTTTTCAATCCCGGACTGGGATAGACAGGAGGCATTATGGTACATTTTCCGAAATCAGTTCAGATAGGCAGTGCCGGCGACGCACATGTACTGCGCGATACCGCTACAGGAAATCAGTATGAGTTGACGGCGGCTGAGACCCGCATGGCGGAACTACTGCTTGCAGGCAACAGCATTGACGACTGCATTCGAATACTCGTCGAGGAACAGGGAATACCGGAAGAAACAATCCGAAGGGATCTGCTGGCCTTCATAACTAAGCTTCGCCATCATCAATTAGCGGAAGAGGCTGAATAGACCGACTCTGCGGTAATGAAGGTAATGGAGCCGGAGGCCCCGTCTTACGGCTCCATATCGTCCGCACGAAAGGCCCCGGGAAGCAGCTCCGCAGGAGTAGTCCGAATTGATGCCTCGTGCATGTTGGCAAGAACAACCACCAGGTCAGGGCCGCCCAGCTCCATAATCACCTGGCGACATGCCCCGCACGGAGAGATCGGCTCTTCGGTGTCCCCGATGATCGCCAGTCTGGCAAAATCCCCGGCGGGAACCCCCTGGGCTATTGCAGAAAAGAATGCCGTACGTTCTGCGCAGTTGGTCAGCCCGTACGAAGCATTCTCGATATTGCAGCCGTGAAACACCCTTCCGTCCCTGGTTTCCAACGCTGCACCTACCTTGAAATTTGAATATACAGCCCTGGCTTTCTCGCGGGCCTTACGTGCCTCGTCAATCAATTCCTTATCCGTCATCTTAATATCCTCTTCCGGCCCTGGTTATCGGCCGGAGATCCGCTGCCGGACCATCGGCTGTGTCCCGGGCTGTGAATCGGTGATGCCTACCGCCTGCAGAATCCTCTGCATGGCGTGCTGACAGTCGTCGCTGGAGCGGCCGTGAATCTGCATGAGGGACTGTCCCTTGCTCACCCGGCACCCCAGCTCGACAATTCCCGTCAAGCCGACAGCCGGATCAATCGTTTGATCACTGCGCAGCCGGCCTCCCCCAAGCGACACCACGGCCAGACCGAGTTCGCGGGTATCAAACGAGGAAACATACCCTGCTTCCGGAGCCGGAACATCAATTACCACCGGGGCGGAATCCAGATACTTGTCCGGGTTTTCCAGCAGATCGGCAGGGCCGCCCAAAAGATGCACCATTTTGGCGAACCGCTCCGCCGCCGCACCGGAATCCAGGCTCTGCAGCAGCATTCGGGAAGCCTCTTCCTCTGATTTCGCCAGACCGCCGGCCTGCAAGCCCTCACTGCAGAGGGCCATTATCACCTCATGCAGCCGCTGCGGTCGCGAAGTACCCCGAAGGTAATCCAGGGCACAGCGGACCTCCAGGGCATTCCCGGCACTGGGCGCCAGCGATTGATTCATATCCGTCAACAGGGCGCTGGTCGCCAGACCTGCACCGGTTCCCACCTCTACTATGGATTCGGCCAGAGCAGTCGACATCTCCGGGGTGGGCATAAAGGCACCTGAGCCAACCTTCACATCCATAACCAGGGCATTCAGTCCGGCCGCCAGTTTTTTTGACAGGATTGATGCGGTTATGAGGGGGATCGACTCTACGGTTGCAGTTACATCGCGCGCGGCATAGATTCGTTTGTCGGCGGGGGCCAGGTCGGCTGTCTGGCCGATGATCGCCGTACCTGCCTCCCGAACGGCCTTTGCCAGCTGTTCGGGACCGGGAAAGGGATTATACCCGGGTATGCTTCCGAGTTTATCCAGCGTACCGCCGGTGTGACCCAGCCCCCGGCCGGAAATCATCGGGTTAAATCCCCCGCAGGCGGCAAACATAGGCCCCAGCATGAGGGAGACTGTATCGCCAACTCCCCCGGTGGAGTGTTTGTCGATAACCGGCCCCGGCAGGTCCATGTCTTTCCAGTCCATCACCCTTCCGGAATCGCGCATTGAAAGCGTTAGTGCAACGCATTCGTCACGGCTCATCCCATTCAGAAACACCGCCATGGCAAAAGCGGCAATTTGTGCCTCGCTCACCGAGTCATCGGTTACACCCTGAACAAACGCGGAAATCTCCCCGGAACTCAGCTCCTTGTCATCGCGTTTTCGGCGAATAATCTCCTGCGGTAAAAACATAGCTTACTCCTCGTTACAATGTCTTAATGGGCACGACCCCTTCACGGGCGGGTATCTGGAAAACCGAATCTGCAGAGGTATATATGTTAGGGAAGCCGGTGGAAGTGTGTCCGGCGCCGACGCAATCCAGTACCAGGACAAACACCCGTCGCATCAATAGGAACCTTCAGCTGCCGCCTGCCCGCCGACAATCTGGATTCCACTGCTGGTGCCCAGCCTCCGCACACCCATATCGATATATCGCATGGCTGTTTCGGCATCACGTACCCCGCCGGAAGCCTTTACCAGAGCCTTCCCGTTGACCGTATCCAGCATCAGCTGCAGATCCTCCGGGTTTGCACCGCCGGTGCCGAACCCGGTCGAGGTCTTCACATACTCCGCACCAGCCCGAACCGCCGCCTGACAGACAGCAATCTTTTCTTCATCCGTCAGATAGCAGGTTTCAATGATTACCTTCAGCAGTATATCGCCTATTGCCGACTTTATACTTCTGATCTCGCCCTCTACGGCCTCCAGCATACCGCCTTTCGCCCAGCCGATATTTATCACCATATCGATTTCCTGGGCGCCCTGGCTCACAGCCGTCTGTGCTTCATATACCTTGGCCTCCGTCGACATCGCTCCCAGCGGGAATCCCACCACGGAACACAGGTTTACCCCGGAACCCTGCAGCTGGGTACGCACATACGGAACCCAGCAGGAGTTCACACACACCGAAAAGAAGCGATATTCCCGGGCCTCCCGGCACAATTGAGCGATATCCGCTTCAGTCGCAAAGGGCTTCAATAAGGTATGGTCGATGTAACCGGCCAAATCCTGTTTTGCATCATTCATATACAGTCTCCTTGTTTCCGGGTTTCAGCGCTTGCCCTTGTCGAAGGGTTCGCCTAGCGCCCGGGGCGCATGGGTGGTTTTTGAAAACAAAATGAGGGCCAAAAGGGTCAATACATAGGGAAAGATTTTCAGCACGACCTCCGGAATCGTCTGCAGCAGGGGCTCTGCCTGGGATGCGTTCGCAATTGTCACCGCAAACCCGAAGAAGATGGTCGACCCAAGAATACCGAGCGGTTTCCACTTTCCGAAAATCAGGGCCGCAAGGGCCAGAAATCCCATTCCCGACACAGAACCGCTGAACTCGCCGGAATAGGTTACCAGAATGGCCGCCCCGCCAAGTCCCGCGAATGCCCCGGAGATCAGCACCCCGGTATACTGTATTCGGTAGACACTCACACCGGCGGCATCCAGTGCCTGCGGATGCTCACCGGCCGCCCACAGCCTCAGGCCGAACCGGGTATAATACAGCAAGAAGTAGCCAAGAATCAGAAATCCCAGGATGATCCAGGTGGTTCCGTAGGTCTGCCGAAACAACAGCGGTCCT
>CAZANF010000128.1:0-8319 GCA_964486425.1 uncultured Spirochaeta sp.
GCGAATCCAAGCGGAGATGGCCGTCCAGTATAGCCGGCTGCACAAGCTTGCGGGCTGAACCGCCGGCTCCGGTTGCGAGGGGCCCTCCGCAGTTCATGAGCGGGACAATCGACAGCATCTTCGCACGGGTTCCGTGTTCCAGAATAGGAAACAGGTCGGTTAGATACGCGCGCAGTACGTTCCCGGTAACCGAGATGGTGGCCTTTCCGTCGCGGGCGCGGTCGACAGAAAACTGGGTGGCGGCCGCCGGCTCCAGGATGCTGACCTCCAGCCCGCTGGTATCATGATCCTTCAGGTAGGTGTGTACCTTGCTAATCAATTCGACATCGTGAGCCCGACGCTCATCCAGCCAGAATACAGCAGGATTTCCGGTTAATCGAGCCCTCTCAACCGCGAGGCGGACCCAGTCCCGGACGGCGGCGTCCTTTACCTGGCACATTCGGAAGATATCACCGCTGTCCACCTGTTGTTCCAAGAGAAGCTTTCCGCTGCTGTGCCTCACCTCGACATGCCCTGGACCGGACATTTCGAAGGTTTTATCGTGGGATCCGTATTCTTCAGCTTTTTGTGCCATCAGGCCGACGTTCGAGACGCTGCCCATAGTTGTCGGATCGAATGCTCCGTGCTTCTTGCAGTCATCAATTACGGTCTGATACACCCCTGCATAGCTGCGATCGGGAATCGTGTATTTTGTATCCTCCAGGGTTCCTGCCGGGCTCCAGCTCTTGCCGGAGCTGCGGATTGCCGCCGGCATGGTGGCATCAATGATAAAATCACTTGGTACGTGGAAGTTGGATATTCCCTTGTCGGAATCAACCATTGAAACCGCCGGCCCCTTGTCAAAGCAGGCCTGAATATCGGCGCGGATTACATCCTGCTCGGCCTCCGGCAGAACGGATATACGGCTGTACAGATCACCCAGGCCGTTGTTCGGGCTGATATGCAGTTGTGTGAAGAGCTCACGATGCTTTTCAAACACCTCGTGAAAAAATACCGAAACCACATGTCCGAAGATGATCGGATCGGATACCTTCATCATGGTTGCTTTCAGATGGACGGAGAAGAGTACTCCTTGTTCTTTTGCGGCCTGGATCTCAGCGGCGAAGAATTTTCGCAAGGGTTCGCAGCGAAGCACCGCCGCATCGATTATCTCGTTCTTATCCAGCGGGATTGAGTCGCGCAGGACAACCGGGCTGCCGGATTCGGGTATAAAATGGATGCTTGCCGTTCCGGCAGTCTCAACGGTGATTGATTTCTCACTCTCGAAATAGTCGCCATGGCTCATGCTGGCGACGTGCGAACGGGAATCCGGACTCCATTCACCCATCGAGTGTGGATACATCCGTGCATACTCCTTTACCGCCCGGGCTGCCCGTCGGTCCGAGTTGCCTTCCCGCAGCACCGGATTGACTGCGCTGCCCTTTACCCGGTCATATCGATCGCGATAATCATGCTCTTCTTCGGTCTGCGGCGACTCGGGATACTCGGGGATATCGTATCCGTTGCGCTGCAGTTCTGCTATCGCAGCTCGAAGCTGCGGCAGGGAGGCGCTGATATTCGGCAGTTTGATGATGTTGGCATCCGGCTGCTGTACCAGCCTGCCCAGTTCCGCCAGATCATCGGCAACCCGTTGATCGGCCGAGAGACGCTCGGGGAACTGGGCGAGGATTCGTCCGGCCAATGAGATATCGCGGGTTTCGATGCCGACACCGATTGCATCGGTAAATGTTTGTACGATCGGCAGCAGCGAATGTGTAGCGAGGGCCGGGGCTTCATCAGTCTGTGTGTAGATGATTACCTGTTTCATATCTGTTTTAACATCCATGTTCCGGATTGTACCCGAATGAGCCTGATTTGCGAAGTGTCTTACCGTGGAATACATTCCGGTGGCGTATCAGGAATGCGTATACAGCCCACATAAATCAAGCTATTCTGTCCTCATGATGCCTGAAAGTCCCGCCGGATCAGTGAATCCAACCCCCCGTCTGATCCGGCAGGCTATCCGTTCTGCATTGCTCCCGGAGCCGTTTACGATGGCTCGTTACCGCTGTTCTCCGTACATGGGCTGTGAACATGGCTGTGTATATTGCGACGGCCGGGCGGAAAAGTATTATGTCGAGGGAAGTTTTGACCGGGATATTGTCTACCGGAAGAATCTCCCGGAGCTGTTGCGCAAGGAGCTGCCGCGGCTACGGGAATACGGCCCGCTGTCGATCAGCAGCGGAATTACCGATGCGTATCAGCCGGTTGAAGCCCGGCTTGGAATTACCCGTGCCTGCGCCGGGATTCTTCAGCATTACCGGATTCCGGTCACGGTGCTGACCAAATCCAGTTTAGCCGAGCGTGATATAGATCTTTGGCGCAAAGTACAGGATCAGTCGAGCTTCCTGCTGCTTATGACGATAACTACCCTGGATGAAGAGATTGCCTCTGTTTTTGAACCAGGAGCATCCTCGGTTGCGAGCCGTTTGCAGACACTGGAGCGTTTTAAGGCCGCCGGCTGCAGTGTCGGAGTACTGGCCATGCCGCTGATGCCTGGGATAAGCGATTCCGAGGATGATCTTCGCAAACTGTATTCCCGATTGCAGCAGATTGGAGTCGACTGCATTATCCCCGGCGGACTGACCCTGCGCCCCGGCCGCCAGAAAAAGGTGTTTTTTGAAAGCCTGAACCTGTATGAGGGACAGTCCCCGCATTGTTCGTCCAGGACCGGGGGACAGTCCCCCGTGGGGTGCGAGCTGGGGGAGTGGTATGCAAGGCTGTACGGGAACGAGCTGCAAAGCGGAAGTTCAATTCCTGAATATCGCCGCATGCTGGCAGGACGGTTTCGGCAAATGGTTGAGGAGTTTCATTGTGCTCCTTTTATTCCGCATGCGGTATACCGGCATCACCTGAATCAGGCCGACGAGCTGTATATGCTGCTGCATCAAATGGATGAGTGGTACAGCCGGGCCGGGGCAGATACATCCCGTCTGCAGCAGAGCCTTGCTTCATATACTGAGTGGCTGCTGCGACAAAAAAAGGCGATGGGGAGCACCCGCGGCAGCGGCCCGACCCACAATATGCGGGAGATGATTAACGGGGCAGTGAGAGACGGTACCTTGCAGCGGGTTATCGGCAACGGGAAGCTGTTTGGTTTTCTGATGGAAGTTATGCAGGAGCAACGGATTTTTGCACCGTATGCTGAAAGAATACAGGGAGAGTCTCTCGGGCGGTAGGGGACTGTCCCTGCCCGGGATGTGAAAGAATGAGGGACTGATTTGACCCCTGGTTGACCGGCGCCGGTCTTTTGACGGATAATACACGTGAATCTACCTACCAATAAAGGAGTTAAGATATGAGTTTGAAAGATCAGATCAAGCCCGGTGTTATTACCGGTGATGATGTGCAGAAAGTATTTGCAGATGCGAAGGCGAAGAAGTATGCCCTTCCTGGTGCCAATGTAGTTGGTACCGACAGTGTGAACGCAGTCCTGGAGGCTTCAGTTGCCGCCAAGGCTCCGGTTATTATTCAGTTCTCCAACGGTGGAGCTGTATTTTTTGCCGGTAAGGGTATGGATAACACCAATCAGCAGGCAGCTATTGCCGGCGGTGTTTCCGGTGCCATGCATGTCCATGCGGTTGCAGAAAAGTACGGTGCGTATGTAATGCTGCACACAGACCATGCAGCACGCAAGCTGCTGCCATGGATTGACGGGCTGCTCGATGCTGGGGAAGAGTTTTACAAGCAGCACGGCAAGCCGTTGTTCAGCTCTCACATGATCGACCTGTCGGAAGAGCCGCTGGAAGAGAACATTGAGACCTGTAAAAAGTACCTGGAGCGCATGAGCAAAATTGGTATGACCCTGGAGATTGAGCTGGGTGTAACCGGTGGTGAAGAAGATGGTGTTGACAATACCGATGTCGACAGCAGCAAGCTGTACACTCAGCCGGAAGAAGTAGCATACGCGTATGAAGAACTGAGCAAGATCAGTCCTCGTTTCACTATTGCTGCAGCATTCGGAAACGTGCACGGGGTATACAAGCCCGGTAATGTCAGCCTGAAGCCGAAAATTCTTGATGACAGCCAGAAGTATATTCAGAAGAAGTACAACACTGGTGAAAAGCCGGTGGACTTTGTTTTCCACGGCGGTTCCGGATCCACGGCAGAAGAGATCCGGGAGGCGCTTGGCTACGGTGCGGTAAAGATGAACATCGATACCGACCTGCAGTGGGCGTTCTGGGATGGTGTTCGTGCATACGAAGCAAAGCATCATGATTATCTGCAGGCACAGATCGGAAATCCCGAAGGCGAGGATAAGCCGAACAAGAAGATTTACGATCCCCGTCAGTGGCTCCGGGCCGGCCAGATTTCCTTTGTTGAGCGCATGAAGGTTGCATTTGAGAACCTGAATAACGTAAATACCCTGTAAGGGAAATCGATAGCAGCTGTTACTTCATGAGCCTTTCGGATCCTGTCTGCATAGCAGCGGCCCCGGAGGGCTCTTATAGCTTTTAATGTGCCCGGGCAATGTCAGGTGGCCGAATGAAAAAGTTTTCTCCAAAAATGATGTCGAAAAAGCAGCTGAGTGACCTCCTGCATGTGCCTGAGCATTGGCTGAAGCGCCTCCGCTTATTGCGCATCTATGCGGAAAATAATGGAGCCCTGCTCTCGAAGGGGATAGCCTTCAGCCTCCTGTTCGGCAGTATTCCGCTGTTGTTTTTACTGGTGAGTCTGCGCTCGGTCATTTTTTTCCCCGAGTTCATGACGGTGATTGAGGGTCAGCTGCTGGATTTTCTTCCCGATGATATCAAACAGCAGGTGATCGATGTCATTATTGGCGAAGCACAGGGGTTTACCTCGATTGATTTGGTAACTGTGGTAGCCTTACAGTTTGCGGTTAACAGCCTGTTCACTGATCTGGGCACCGGCATGGCTAATATGCTGGATGCTCCTGTAGTGGAAGGCTGGCTGCATCGGCTCATTGCTATACCTTTGATGCTGGCTTTTCTGCTGCTGTTCTATCTGGCCTCGCTGCTTACCCCGGTAATGAGCCTTGTTCGTCAGTTCTTCGGCTTCGTCCCGTTTCTGTCACAATTTGTCACCCGCCTGATATCAATCGGCATCTATACCTTTATCATTACCGGGCTGTACTACCTCTTTTCCGGACGTCATTTGCGCTTTGTTCCCACGGTAATCATCGGGGGGATAAGTGCGGCAGCCTGGCAGGGATTGAATATTCTGGGCTCATACATTGTGCTTGGGCTCGGTTCCCGGCTGCTTATCCTGGGGGCGGTCGCATCGGTAATGATTGTGCTCTTTTATATGCGGATACTGGCGGATATCTTTCTGATTTCCAGTGTTCTGGTTCGGATATACGGGATTCCACAGGGAATAGCCGAGAGTGAAGCGGGTCTTGAGCATCGCTGGTCGCCGATACGGCTGTGGCGGTACCTCACTGCCGGGGTCGGGCCGGAAGACGTCGTTGAGGATGAGGATGATGACGCCGAGGCTGAAACTGAATAATCTCTCGCTTCACTGCGCACCGGCCTCAATCAGCAATCGTACAATCTCCCGGTTCCGACGGCTCGTTCCCTGCCGCAGCGCAATATCAAGCGGGGTGCGGTTGATACTGTTTTGTGCGTTTACGTCGGCACCTGCCTCAATGAGCAGCCGGACGGAATCGTAATCGATGGTCGCCATATGCAGCGGGGTATTGTCGAAACGGTCGCGTGCATTCGGGTCGGCATTCGCTTCCACCAGTACACGGACTACCCGATAATGCCGTGCGGCATGATGCAGTGCAGTCCGGTCCATAATGTCGCGCTCCTCGGGGTCCGCGCCATTGTCGAGCAGCATCTGCACCAGCTCAGCCTGTCCCCAGCGAGCTACCCGATGCAGATTCGGTGTAAGCACCGGTACGCTGCTGCCGGTCTGCAGGCTGAAGCCGAAAATGAGAACGCAGGATAACAGTATTCGGACGTGTCGTGTGCGCATAGTAGTTCTTATACCGAGTTTCGGCAGAAAACCGGCGCAACATTACTGCAGCGCTGCATGAAGCAGATACTATTCAGCCTGATTTTCGCTCATCGGCAGCACATTCGCCTGCTCCATCCAATCTACCGAGAGCTGGAACCCGAACGGCCGGACATCACGATGCCGAGCGCCGGGCAGGATTTCGAACTGGACCTCGCTGCCTCCACGCCGCAGCGCCTGCACGAAGCGCTCCTGGGCGGAGATTGAGACAATAATATCCTTCTCCCCGTGGATTACCAGTGACGGGATCCCGTGCCCGGTAAAACCAGCACGGTTCTCGCGCAGGACCCGAGCCATTTCCGGAAACTTCCGTGACATACGGTACCCTTCAAGATCGTAATGCAGTGCATCGTAAAAATCAGGGGTAAAAAGTCTGCTGCCGTCACGCGGGTAATGGTACTGAAATTCTTCTACACACAGCCCCTGGATATCCGCATCGAAGGTGCCCATCCATTCCGGCTGCAGGTAATCAGCCGGGTTGATAATGTCCGGACCGTATACCTCGGAAAGACTGAAAATGATATATGGACTGTAATACGGCATTTCGCGCATAAGCATTGCAATATCATTGGTCTGCCCGAATCCGATAAGCCCGGTAATTGAAATCTCGGGAGCGTAGACGGGCTGCAGATCAGCAGCAGCGTGTGCCGCATGGCCTCCCTGGGAATATCCTCCGAGGAACAAGGCCTCCGACGGCGCAACCAGGCTGTTCGAACCTTCGGTGTCACCGTGATTCCTGAAAAACGCATAAACCGCCCGGGCGGCATCCAGCAGTACATGCGCCTCGACCACTTTATTGAAATAGCGCTGTGAGGTTAGCGGATCACCGAACCCGAGGTACTCCGGGAAAATAGTGATAATCCCCGCACCGCCGTAGGCCAGCATGTTGGCGCGGTAGCTGCCCCATCGGTTGAGCTCCGGAATCTCGATAATCGGCGCGCACTTTTCGGATACCCCGGTGGTTCCGGCAGCGAAAACAAAAACCGGCCGTTCTGTGGGGTCGGAAAAGTGCGGCACAAACATCTGCGAGCGGATACGGGCAGGGGATCCATCAAAATCGGTGCTGCGAAAGTACACCATGTAATGATCCACCGTATACTCCGCCTGCGGCAGCCCCGCATCGGCAAACAGGGCGCTGTTCTCCTCGCGGATTTCATCCGGGGTGTAGCTGGTCAGGAACTCAACCTCAAGTATCTCGCCGGGTGCAATCTCCGAGAGGTCCTGGGCTGCGGCAAACGCAGGCAGCCAGAAACTGCATGCAATAATCAGCATGAGCGCATTTCTTCCTGTTTGCCCGTAACGGCTGGATCGGTGAGTGTGTCTATCTGGATGCATTGATATTACTCCTCGGATATGGTTCGTTGAATTATCCAGTTCTGTGCTTCGCTGAAACCAATCTGTCGTGTGTCGTGACGGGAATCGGGGTAAACAATATAGCGGACATCACTGGAATTGTCACGGAGGTCAAGGACAAATTCGGTCTGATCGGCCTCGCTTATTACGACGTCGTTTCCTCCCTGGAGGATAAGCGCCGGGATTCCATGGCCGGATAATCCGGTACTGTTTTCTCTGAGAATCGCATGGATTTCCGGGAATGCGGTTTCCAGCCTCCGGTTGAGCAGCGCGTCCAGAAAAGCAGGTTGAAAGAAGGTGTCCGGCCCCCACGGATAGTAGTCCTGCAGTCCGAGGATACAGAGACGCTGCACATCGGCCTCAAGATTGTTCAGCCAGCGATCGCGTATCATCACTTCGGGATTAAATCGGTCTGTACCATAGCGCTGCGCGTAGGTATAGATGATCGGTGCCGCGACTACGGTAAAATCCCGGAAAATCTGTTCGATATCGGTGGTCGGACCATAGCCGATGAGCCCGGCAATTGTTACCTCCGGAGCATACTTGCGTACCCTGTCGGCTGCAGCGAAGATCGCATGGCCGCCTTGCGAAAACCCGGCCAGTACCGCTCCTTCGCTGGGAACAGCATTCGAAAGGCTTCCTGCTGCTGATGCAAGACCGTTGTCGTCCCGGAAAAAGCTGTGGGTTGCCCGGACTGCATCCAGCAGCACCCGGGCCTCAGCATCCGGTATAAAGTAGGGCTGCAGCCGGCTGGAATCCCCGAAATACATATAATCAGGCAGAATCCCGATCGTGCCCTGACCGGCATGTGCCATCATGTGACTCTGATACAGCCCCCAGTTGATCCCGATTTCATCCTCCCGGGAGGTTCGGCATGCATCGGTAAGTCCGGTAGTCCCGGCGGCAAACACATACAATGGGCTCACGGTGGTTCGCGCAAAGCGGGGAACC
>CAZANF010000129.1:0-8302 GCA_964486425.1 uncultured Spirochaeta sp.
TGGAGCTCATGCCGCGAATTACGCGGGCGCAGAGCATGGATGTGCTTTCATCCATGGCTAATCTTGCCGGCTATAAGGCTGGTTTGGTTGCGGCCGATGCATTGCCGAAAATGTTTCCGATGATGATGACTGCGGCCGGTACCGTAACTCCTGCAAAGGTTTTTATTATCGGTGTTGGGGTCGCCGGGCTGCAGGCTATCGCTACCACCAAGCGGCTGGGGGCAGTGGTGAGCGCCTACGACATCCGCCCTGCAGTGAAGGAGCAGGTCCTCAGCCTGGGTGCCAGGTTCGTAGAAATGGAGCTGGAGGCGGATTCTGCTGAAGACAGCGGGGGATACGCCCGTGAGATGAACGAGGAGTTTTATCGCAAGCAGCGGGAGTTGATGAAGTCGGTTATTGCCGACAGCGACGTAGTGATTACCACTGCAGCTATCCCCGGCAAACAGGCTCCGGTGCTGGTGACTACCGAGATGGTAGAGGGAATGCGTCCGGGTTCGGTCATCGTCGACCTGGCGGTTGAGCGCGGCGGTAATGTCGAGCCATCCAGGCCCGGTGAAACGGTAGATCACAATGGAGTACAGATTATCGGCCCAACGAATCTGGCATCATCTCTGTGTTATCACGCCAGTCAGCTGTATTCCAAGAATATAATTACGTATCTGACCTCGCTCATACATAAAGAAAGCGGACAGGTGCAGGTAAATATGGAAGATGAGATCGTCCAGGCGACCGTGGTAACTCATGAGGGCAAGGTGCCGAATGAGCGAACACGAAACTGGCTGGGACTTACCACCTGAGCCAACAAGGAGATGTAACATGACAGAAACAATGATATTTATACAAGTGCTGACAATCTTTGTGTTAGCGGTTTTTATCGGGTTCGAGGTAATTACCAAGGTGCCGCCGATTTTGCACACGCCGCTAATGTCGGGATCAAATGCCATTTCCGGGATTGCAATAATTGGTGCGTTGATTTCGCTCGGTGAGAACATTGAAACGCTGACCATGGTATTGGGTATGGCCGCGCTGTTTTTTGCCACCGTCAATGTTGTCGGGGGTTTTGTGGTAACCCATCGTATGCTCAAAAAATTCAAGAAAAAGGATTAGTCCATGGATCTTCAAAGTATTGCAAATCTTGGTTATTTAATCGCAGCGGTTTTCTTCATTGTGGGACTGAAGCGAATGTCGCACCCGAAAACAGCAGTGCAGGGAAACCTCCTGGGCGCATTGGGAATGTTTCTGGCAATTGTGGTTACGCTTGTCAGTCAGGGGATCCTGAATATTGAGTTCATATTGATAGGTATTGCCGCCGGTACCCTGGTTGGCACCGTGCTGGCACTCAGGATTCAGATGACCGCTATGCCGCAGCTGGTCGGACTTTTCAATGGTTTTGGGGGTATTGCATCCGTGCTCGTTGCCGGGGCTTCCCTGTATATTGAACTGGCAACTTATGGTGCTGCAGTTGCCCAGAATTATCAATTCACCGTATCCATTGCTGCTTCCGGGATAATTGGAGCGGTTACCTTTACCGGCAGTGTGATTGCTTTCGGCAAGCTGCAGGGCATAGTGACTGAAAAACCGGTCCGATATCCCGGTGAGCAGGTGGTGAAGGTCCTGCTGGTTGTCGGTGCAGTTACTGTTGGTGTGCTAATCGCGATTGACCCCTCGGTAACCATGTATTACTGGATAATGTCGGGTATTGCAGCCCTGCTGGGTCTCATGCTGGTTCTGCCGATCGGCGGAGCCGACATGCCGATCGTGATTGCCTTGCTGAACTCATATTCCGGGATCGCAGCGGCAGCTACAGGATTCGTGCTCAATAATACCATTCTGATTATTGCCGGGTCATTGGTCGGTGCATCCGGAATCATTCTGACTCGTATTATGTGTAAGGCGATGAATCGTTCACTCGCTAATGTGCTGTTCGGTGGAGTCGGTGCGGTCGTGGTGACACAGGGCGGCGATGACATCTATGCCGGCAAGGTGACCAGCACCAGTGCGGAAGAGGTCGCCATGGTGCTGAAAACTGCACAGCGTGTCGTGTTTGTTCCGGGATATGGTATGGCAGTTGCTCGCGCTCAGTCTGCCGTTCGCATGATAACCGAGATGATGGAGAAGGATGGCATTGATGTGGCCTTCGGCATTCATCCGGTAGCCGGTCGGATGCCGGGACACATGAATGTGTTGCTGGCCGAGGAAAATATCAGTTACGACAAGATGCTGGAGATGGATCAGGTTAATCCCACCTTCGCCAACACCGATGTCACGATTGTACTGGGTGCAAACGATGTGGTTAATCCGATTGCCCGTGAGGCGCAGGGCAGTCCGATTTCCGGTATGCCTATTCTGGATGTTGACAAGTCCCGGACGGTGATAGTTATCAAGCGGAGTTTGAGTCCCGGTTTTGCCGGCATTGATAATCCGCTGTTTGCAGCAGACAATACCCTGATGCTTTTTGGAGACGGGAAGCAAATGATTGAGGAACTGGTTGCAGCCTATAAAGATGTGTAGTCCGGTTTCAAGTCGGGCTCACAGCCGCGAGAATTTCTCGCGGCTTTTTTTAGAATTTTTCCTCGTACTTGCTGGAAACGGTATAAATGCTCGGCAATGCTTCAAAGAAACACTGCATAAGCTCCGGATCAAACTTTGTGCCGGTGAGCTTTTTGAGCTCTGCAAGGGTTTCTTCCTCGGTCCAGGCTTCTTTATATACCCGCTGTGACCGGAGCGCATCATATACATCTGCAATAGCGACGATGCGGCCGTACAGGGGAATCTCATTCCCTTTTTTACCAACGGGGTTGCCTGCGTCATCGGTTTTTAGCGGCACACCGGTAACAGGGTCGATATGCCCGGGGTAGCCGGTCCCATCCCAGTTTTCGTGGTGATTCATTGCCACTATCTGAGCCATGTCGTCAAACTCCGATTGCTTGTTGGTAAACAACTGGGAACCGAAGAGGGTGTGTTCCTGCATTATCCGGCGCTCTTCTGGGGTGAATCTACCCGGTTTCTTGAGAATGCTGTCGGAAATAGCCACCTTGCCGACATCGTGCAGCATTGCAGCCATTCTGAGTGTGTCACGGTTGCGCATTATCTGCCGATCCGGCAGACCGGCTTTCCGGGCCCAGCGATCATAGATTTCGACTGAATACCCGGCAACCCTGTTAACATGGGGTCCGGTTTCCTTCGGATCACGCAGCTCGGCCATCTTGGTCATGCGCAATAAAATGGCGCGGGTCATCTGTGCACGCTGCAGGGTAACGGTGGCATTGCTGGCAAAATGAGTGACCACCAGCTCATCATCCTTGTCAAATGGACGAACATTCCCGTTTTTATCCAGGGCATTAATGATCTGGATCACCCCAAGGATATCACCCATGTTGGTTTTAAGCGGCAAAGTCAGCATGGAAGTGGTTTTATATCCGCTCTTTTTATCATAAAATGGATCGAATCCGTACGGTGCGTCTGAGGGAATTTGATAGACATCGGAGATGTTCACCGCCTCACCGGAATAGGCTGCATATCCCGAGATGGTTTTCTTGTCGATCGGGATACGGAAGATATTATAGATCAGTTTTTCACCCGGCGGTAAACCGGCACTTTTGGTATCATTCTGGGCATATGAAACGGCAAGCTGATCGCCCTGACAGATATAGATAGAACCTGCATCTGCATGCACAACACGCCGTGCTTCGGTAAGTATGTTTTCCAGCAGGACATCAACGTCCTGTATTTTATTCAGTTCGGAATCCAGGGTTATGACGCTGCGTAATTTGTCGAGGTTCGTCTGCATACATGAAGTATAGCGGGAATGATATTAAATTCAAAAGGATTTTACGGTGAATTTGCCTTGACCTTTCGTCATATTCATTTTACACTCCGATACCCATATTGAGACACGATTCGATGTCTCCCAAGGAGGTCGCTCATGGCAGCAGGTAAAGTTTCAAAGAACGCACGCCGTGAAGGCGCAAGAGAGCTCACAAGTAAGTGGGGTGGCAAGATCACCATGAAGTCGGTTTTTGAGAACGGGAAGATGAGACATTTTGCCGTTTGCGAAAAGACTGGTAATCAAGCCCGAAAACCACGCGACTTGATGTAACGGCGCTAATCCGGACAAGAAAGGAAATATACAATGGCCAGTAAGAAAAAGGGTACTTTGACTCGTGTTCGACTGAAGAGTACCGAAAGCGGACACTGTTATTACACAACAAAGAATAAACGTAATCTCCCGGACAAGCTGGAGTTTAACAAGTATGATCCTGTAATACGCAAACACGTATTGTACCGGGAATCCGGGAAAGTATAAGGAGAAACCTCATGCCTCGACGATGTAGATTAACTGGAAAAGCGACGATTTCCGGAAATAATGTTTCCCATGCAATGAACCACACCCGCCGAGTGCAGAAGGCGAATCTGCAGTACAAACGTTTGTTTGTGCCTGAATTGAATCGCTTCATACGTGTACGTCTTTCTACACGTGCCCTGCGAACAGTAAGCAAGGTGGGTTTACTGCAGTTCATGCGCAAGCAAGGTCTCAGTTTAAAAGATGTAACGAAATAGACCTCATTGCTTTCCAGGTTGTGAATGAGCCGCGCTGCAAGCGTGGCTTTTTTTTGTACAGGCCGGTGCCCTACAGGAAACCTGTCCTGGTACTGTACGGGAAGAGTCAGCCCGGTTAGGATATGGCTATGAGCATAAAGCAATTCTGTATTATTTCCGCAGGGTTATATATGGCTGCCGCACTTGCTGCGGTCATGTTGAGCAGCGGAAGCCTGGTGCATCTCACCTTTTCCGGACTGCATGCCGTTTTTGCAATCTCACTCGTACTGCCTGTGGTTCCAGGCATTTCCCGTCGCTTCTCATCTAACCCCCGGTTTCAGCATGTGTATATCGCCACGGGCGAGCTGCTGCTGATCGCTGTCGGTGCGACAGTGGCGTTTCTGTACTTCTATGCACTCAATGCTAACCTTGACTACGTTCAACGCTTTATGGAGCATACAGGCAGGCTGCAGCTCGCTCTGGATACCACCCGGGAGCGAACACGGGTAATTGTACTGTATGCTCCCTTTCTGCTGGCTGGATCCGCGTTCTACGTACTGTCGCGCCTGGTTCTGGCACAGGGGACGGAGCTTGGGTATCGCTTTCGCAATCAACCGGATCATGTCCCGCCGCGATATGCACAATGGATGCTTCCGGTTATTCTGGTGAGTGCCGCTGTAACCGCGCTGTCCCTTCCAAATGGATTTTTTCTCCAGGGGGTACCGCTGCTCGCATGGTTCGGAATAATTCCATTGTTTGTCGTCATAGACCGGATGCGGTTTGCAACTGCATGGCGATACGGGTTTACCTGGGGTATTGCGTACCTCATTCTCACCAATTACAGGCTGGCTACCTTCAGTCTGGTAAGTCTGCAGACAGCTGTACTTATCTATACCGGGTATTATTTACTGTTCTTCCCGGTAATTATCCTCATGCGATTAATCAGCAGCCGCTGGCGGTTTTTCCTCATGGCGGCGGCATTCGCGGTATTCGACTATATTCGATCACTCGGGTTTCTCGGATATCCATGGGCGTTGATTCCGCATTCCCAGTACCGGAATCCGGTAATAATGCAGATTGCCGAGTTTACCGGGGTATGGGGGATTGGATTCCTCATCTTTCTGGTGAATGCCCTTGGGGCACAGGTGTACACCGCGGTCATTGCACGTGACTTCACTCTGGTGAAGCTGCCAATTGCCTGCTGCACAATTTTGCTCGTCTCGACCCTGACATACGGCGGAATCACGCTTTACCGTACACCGGAACCATCCGTTCAGGACACCATCCGTGTGGCGCTAATACAGCAGAATACCGATCCGAGGCAGGCCAACTTTCAATTCACGTTTGGTATTCTGCGGGACCTCACGCATGCATCCATGGAGCATGATCCTGATCTGGTGGTATGGGGGGAAACAGCATTTGTACCCAATATACGGCGCTGGAGTGACCCTGATCAGCCTGCAGGGGCATATACCGGACTGATTCGCCGGTTCCTGGACTTTCAGCAGAATATCAAGACACTACAGCTGACCGGAAACGATGCCGTCACAGTAGTGAGGGATACTGCCGGTGATGAGCTGTATCGCAATCATTTCAATGCCGCTGTGTTTTTTGATGCAGAAGGCGAGCGCCTGCAGGCATATCATAAAATTCGCCTGGTACCTTTTACCGAGTATTTTCCGATGGGGGATCTTTTCCCGGCGGCTATGGAACTGCTGGAAGCCTACGGGGTTGATTTTTGGGAACCGGGGACGGAGTATATGGTTTTCGATGCCATGGAATTTTCGTTTGCTACTCCTATTTGCTTTGAAGATATTTTCCCCCAGGAGGTGCGAAGATTCGTTCAGAACGGGGCAGATGTTATTATTAATCTCACCAATGATTACTGGAGCTTGAATCCGGTACAGGGTGAACAGCATTATGCCGGAAGCGTTTTTCGTGCAGTTGAAAATCGAAGACCTGTGCTGCGGGCATCAGTTAGCGGAAAAACGGCGTATGTAGACACTTATGGCAGGCTTCGTGCAGAACTGCCGTACTATGAAAGGGATTATCTTGTTGTGGATATGAACCCGGAAATCTCCACGCAGTATGTTACGCTATATACTGCGTGGGGTGACTGGTTTCCCGGTCTGTTAATCGGGATTTTACTAGCAGCAACTGTATACTGGGTGCTCAAAACGGGCACCCTCAAGCATAGACGGTAGCCGTTTCCCGCAGTCGGAACCTCTATTTCTTTAGCTTCTTGCGCAGTTTTCGCGAAGTCTTTTTTGACTGTACCGGAACATAGGTCTCAATGCCCGACTTGGGTTTATGATAGAGGCTCAGGACAAGCCAGAGTAAAAGCCCTGCAACAATCATCAGAAACGAGAATATCTGGCCCATCGAAATAGCCAGCGGAGTTTCGAACAGATATGGCGCAGGATCCCGCCCGGATAAATCGATTACATATTCTATCCCGTAATCGGGTGCTCGAGTGTATTCAGCGATAAATCGAACTAATCCATATCCTGCTAAATAGAAGCCGATCATAAATCCGTCGAACAGCTTGCGCTTTCTGAAGACGAACCACATAATCACAAAGAGAAGCAGCCCTTCCAGAAAACCCTCATACAATTGAGACGCGTGGCGCGGCAGATTAACCAGTCCGGATTGATCGGCAATCGTTATCCCGACCTCGGAGGCAACCTCCTGCACCCATTCCTCGGATGCCGGAAAGCGGCGGGCGGTTGGAAAGAGCACTCCATACCATGAGGTTGTGACCCGGCCGTACAGCTCTCCGTTAAGGAAGTTCCCGATCCGACCGAAGGTATATCCTAATGGTATGGCGGTTGTTGCCATATCGCCGACCTTCAGAATCGACCATCCCTTTATCTTACAGTAGATAATAATGGCAACTACCGCCCCGACAACCCCGCCGTGATAACTCATTCCCTGCAGGCCGACAAAATTCCCGGCATCATCAAAGGGCCAGAAAATCAGCCAGGGTCTTTGTATGAAACGATTTGTGGGATCATAAAAAAGCGCGGCGAAAATACGTGCGCCGATGAGCAGCCCGAGAATTGCCCAGAAAAAAAGGTTCAGCATGGAATCCTGGTCCATGGGAAACTGTGTCTCTTTTACCCGGCGTTTGAAAAGAAAGTAGGTAATGGTAAATGCAACTATGTACATAAGCCCATACCAGCGTAGCGGCAGCCCTGGGAAAATCTCCGGGGTAATCCAGTTTGGATAATCTATATAGAGCGGCATATCTACTCCTTGTTGTTTGATTCTTCAGTAATATGACCCGAGGCGGGATCGAATTTAAAAGTTACATTCTTTTTCTCGGTAGTTATTTCAAGGGTACGGCCGTGACTCTCAAGAATCACCCCAGGAAATACTGTTCCTTTTACCACTATCTCACTGTCATAGTGCTCCTCGAAACGCTCCCGTAGTGAGAATAATCGCAATCCGCGTTTTTCCATTGCTTTAAGGGCAGTAACCTTTTTTTTGCGCAAGGATTCCAGGGCATGAGTACTGTTCCGGGTTCCGGACTCTGCATCAACATATCTATTTGGGTAATCGACTGCTTAATCTTTGCGATCTCCCGCTCTTCCTGTTCGATCTTGTCCCCGATGAGATAGTTCTGCCCGAACGAGACCTGTGTTTTAATTCCTCTCGGACTTCCAAGCTGACTGGTATAGACTCCGTTTCGGGCTCGTGTCACCCCACCCAGGATAGTGCTTTTGTCCTGATACAGCCGGACTGTGCCATTCGCCTTCAGCCG
>CAZANF010000130.1:0-8293 GCA_964486425.1 uncultured Spirochaeta sp.
AATAGCATGTGCATCCGAAAGGCACATGCTATCAGCCAGACGGATATGCATCGGGCCCTCGTGGTGCCCGCCGTAGACATGCTGGTGCACGTGGTGCAGAAAAACATCGCAGCCGGCCTCCCGGTTGGCAATTCGGGAGAGGTCCCTCACCAGTTCGCTCCCGGGGGATTCACCGAGTATGAGACTTCCGACCCTGCGAAGCAGTGAAATCGATGTAAGCAGAATGAGCGCGGATACAACCAATCCCAGAACTGAATCGATCCACGGAAAACGGGAACCGAATATAATCCCGCCCAGAATAACCACGGAGCTGATAGCATCGCTCCGATGATGCCAGGCGTCGGCTCGAAGTGATTCGGACCCGCTGCGCCTTGCACCGAACAGGCAGTACTGTGTTAAAGCCTCTTTCACCACAATAGAAACAACAGTAACCGCAACCGCCGGTATCCCGTATACTACCAGTGTTCCCTCACGGAGCCGCTGCACAGCCTCTATACCGAAGTTTAATGCGACCATGGCCAGCAGCGCAGCGATAACTAATGCGGCAACCCATTCCGCCCGCTGATGCCCGAAGGGATGGGTATCGTCCTGCGGTTTTCCCGCCACTACTGCACCGACAATTACAACTACAGACGAAAGACTGTCGGAGAGTGTGTGCCAGGCGTCGGCGATAATTGCAATCGACCCGCTTAACAGACCGACCCACAGTTTCACCGCAAAAAGCACTGTATTGACCACGACCGAAATTATTCCCGCTCGGGCCGTAGTACCGGTTACATCCTGATTCATCATTATCCGGCAGTGTATGACGGAGGGGGTTGGGAGTCAATCCGGAGTTCGTGCGCCGTATTGGGTATCTGCTAGGAGCGTTGGTTATCTGCCAGGAACGCATACACTACTATTTCTGCTTCTTTTTCCCCGAAAAAAATGGAAATATCGGGGATCATGAACTATGTTATGGCTTATGCATGGAACAAAAGTGCACCTCACGCTTTTTTCAACAGTCTGCCTTCTATTATTAAGCGTTTCCACGCATACCCTGTGCGCCGGTACCCCCACCCGAAATTCAAAACACTATTTTGGATTTAGTACTGAATGGGATTTCACTGCAGATGTAAATGAGCCCATCCGAAACTTTCTGTCCGGCACATATCTCGGAACCGGTATGGCTTACGGCTATGGCTACGGATTTTTCCGGCCAAGGGCACGACTGAACATTGGATATGTATGGGATGCCGGATTCACACCAACAATAGGAATCGAACTGCCGCTATATGAAACGCTGAGTCCGGGAATGATGAAGCAGTTTGGGGCTTACATCACCGCAGATATTGGTTGGGCATTTGGATATGAACACTCACCGATCTATCGGGTTACTCCGTATGTGCGCTTCCCGTTAGGTCCGCTTACAGGAATAGGAATTGGAGCATCATACCATTCGGAGAGCGGATGGTCGGTATTTATTGGGAGATTACTGGGGGGGTACCCCCTCAAGAAAACGCAATAATCTGTTTTTGTCAGAGAAAAGCAGATGCAAAATGGAGGATGTAATGAAAAAAATTATCTTAGGCTTGGTAATTCTCGCTGCAGCTGTAGCACTGTCGGGTTGTATGACCACCTACACTGCAACCGACGGCAATTTAGCGTATGCGGAAGTAGAAGGGGAAGCACGAGGCGGATTCGCTGTTGAGGAAGGATATATGTATGTTATCCACCCGTCACTGTTTGTTCTTGGCGAAAACCCTGCAACACAGCTGGATGTAGTATTACAGCCCACACTGCAGGCTGCTGATGCAAACGCAGCCACAAACCTGGTAATCCGGGATGGATTTTCCTTTATGGACCTTGTTCTTACCAGTATTGTTCCGGTTGTTTCCTGGGGAACCCTGGAAGTTGAAGGTTCCGCAATAGAACAGTAGTTCGAAAGATTTCTCGTAATAATCCAGAAAGCTCTGACCTTTCTGGATTATTCCTTCCACACCAAGATGCCTGCTTGGGCGCTATATTGACAGTCACCCGTTACTATACGACATTTAAATCATGCGCCTCACTACAGAACAGAAAATCCGGCTTGGGATCTTTTGGCTGACAGGGACTATTCTGACCATCGGGGTAGTTGTCTGGATGGTCAGCGACACCCTTCTGCAAAGCCGTGACACGTACTACGTCGAGTTTGTGGACCAGCCGGTCAGCGGGCTCCAGATCGGAAGCTCGGTACTGTACCAGGGTATACAGGTCGGCCGCGTAGAGGATATACGTTTCGACCAGGACGAACCGCGTCGTGTAACGGTAGTTCTAAGCCTGCGCGAGGGAGTACCGATTAAGGATGATGTCGAGGCCCAGCTCACTATGACCGGACTTACCGGCGGCAGACAGGTTGAACTGATCGGCGGAAGCCGCGAAGCCGAACACCTTCCCCCTGAATCAGATATAACCCCAGGCACCTCATTCTTTGACAATATTACTGGTGATGCGCAGATTATTGTCTCAAAAGTAGAGCAAACCCTGAATAACATTAATCTGCTTTTCGGTCCGGACAACCAGAAACGTATCCGCAGCATACTGGCCAACGTGGATGAAACTGTAGCCGACAACAGAGAGCCGCTTGCCGATGCTATTTCACGCTTGGATTCCATTACCCGCGATGTCGAGCAAACCGCCGCTTCAGCAGCTGTTATCGGTGAACGACTGGAGGATATCACCGGGAGCGAGGATTTTTCCAATGCGATGGAGGATATTTACGCAACTACGGCTGAATTGCGGGAAAGTGCAGCGCAAATCCGTACCATCACTGAATCATCAGAATGGATGGAACTCATGGAGAATGCCGCCTCGACCGCCGAACGCACTGCAGCTATTTCCAATGACCTGCAGGAGATCTCCGGTATACTGGCTGAGGTACCACTAGGCGACCTCACAGAGGAAGTCGCTGTACTTCTTGAGCAATTCAGCGATACATTTAACCGTATGGATATGACAATCATCCAGTCCAGCCGGGACGTACTCAGATCAATGGAAATTTTAAACGAGATATTAGAAGATCTCAGCGATTTTTCACGGCTTATTAGTGAGGATCCATCCAGCTTGATCCGGTTTTAGGAGCGCGTAATGAAACCTTGCTTCTTTCGCATTATATACACCTCGACAATCATCCCGATCCTCCTTATGACAGCCGGATGCGCGACACCGGAACCGCCGCCTACATACTACTATACCCTGGACTATCTGGATTACACCGAGGATGAGGATCTGATCCGACGCGAACCCCTGCCCTACCGAATATGGGTTCAGTCCGCCGAAATACCGCGAACATACAGCGGTCGGCAGATGGTGGTACGTCATTTCGGACCGCAGATCAGTTACTCCGACAACCAGCTCTGGGCAGGGCGGCTGGGCGACTATCTCCCACGGCTGCTGACCTCCCGGCTGCAGGCCTATAACACATTCCAGGATACCAGCATGGATTTTCTGGACACCCGGCCGGATTATGAAATTACTATCCGAGTGAATCGTATAGAACTGGTACAGTCTGAGGAATTAAGCGAGGCATCACTGGATATGACCTTGACCCTTCATACCAGTGACGGCGAGACAGCACTGTCGCATCGCACTAATATAATGGAACCTATCTATACCTCATCCATGGAACTCTATGTCCAGACCATGAATGAGCTCATACTTGAAGAGATTGATGCCTTTATAGAAAAAACATACAAGCATTTCGATAATCCCCCGGAAGGAGAGGATCCGGCGGAGCAAACTTCCGAAGTACAGGATGACCAGGAGGCAGATGCTCCCGAAGGGCATGGTGTCCTGCTTATGCCCAGCATAAGCGGAATAGAGGACGCAGGCGGATATCAGGCCGTGAGCGAGGATGGCCAGGAATATGAAGGTATGTTCGGTCGGGACCTTGCCCTTCCCGCCGGAGAATACCAATTGTTTTACGGAACCGGCCCCAGAGAACTCCAGATGCAGATGCGCGGGGTCCGGATTAACCGCGGCTATAGAACCCTTGTCGAACCGGACTGGGGCGAACTCAGCGTCGAGATTGTGGATGAACGGCGCAATCACCGTGACATAATCTACGAGGTATTCGATGAGGAAGGAACAAGCTATATCTCCCGATTCCCTGCCCGCAGGGATTTAGGTGATTCTCCGAGTATTCTCCATCTTCCGCCGGGGCTCTACAAAATAACCATTCAGAATATGCCTTTTAATACCACCCGGAATTTTACCACGGTACTCGTGGAAGAGGGTGAGTGGAGAAGACTTACTATTGTTGTGGACGTGCTCGATGAGAGTCTGATCGGAGCCGGCATCGTAGATGATGACACACTTCCGCTGGAAACGGGGAACCGGCAGATAAACAGCGCTATCCACGCTACTGCAAACCTCGCTGGTGACCATAGGAGCTGGGGCGAGGAAGGCACTTATTCCATCAACTTTACCAGTCAACTGGACAATGAACTCCGCTTCCGGTTCGACAGGCTATCACTGAATGCCGCTCATTTTTCGGAACTGGGGCTGGAATATGAAGGAGAAACCGGCCTGACAATCAGTCAGGATAATCATGATCTGAGTACCTCGGCAATTTTTGATGTCTACCTGGGCATAGGTTTATACGCCCATTTTGGTCTGAACAGCCATCTATTTCCGAGATATGAGCAGGAACCCCGGGATGGTTCAGAGGGACCCAAACAGGTCGCTCCTCCATTATTTCCGCTGCAGCTTGAAGAGGGTGCGGGACTCAATATCAAGATATTGAATGATCCACGGGCATCGCTCACCGTACGCACCGGTTTCGGGTTACGTCAGGAGTATAACCGTGACGTGCTGGAGTTCGCCGGGGACCAGGATCAATATCAACCAGTGAATGACAGCTCATCAATTGGACTCGAGATATCCTCCGAAGGCAGCTTTCGACCACTGCGAAGAATACAGCTGCAAACCTCAGCGGACCTGCTGTTCCCTCTGGTGGAGGGCGACAACATTATTCTGGAGTGGGAGACAGGATTAAACTGGACCCTGCTTCGCTCCGTATCACTGAACTATCGCTTTTCAGTAGTAAATAGCCCGCAGAATGATGTTTTTGATCTGGAATATACTCATCGCATGGTATTGCGGCTTACCTACATCCTTAACTGACGGTTGATTTATGAAGCAGAAATGGAATGATCAGACAGTATACCTGCAGGGCGCACTTGACCGGGGCAGTGTACCGGATGTGATTCAGACCTTGAAGCAGAAATCTCCATCCAGGATCGATCTCAGCGGAGTTACGGACATCGATCTTGCAGGAGCAGTGTTCCTGCGCAGAATCATGCACAATACACCGGAACTCGGCATTCCGGCATTTCGCTCCCTGCCGGAAGGGACGGCGTCACTGTATCATCTGATAATCCCGGACGAAGCGTACTCAACCCCGGAACAGCCGAATATCTCATTCATGGAAAGACTCGGGATTTCCGTAAGCACAAACATTGCACACCTGCGTGATTTCTTTCAACTGGCGGCGGACAGTCTCTACTGGACAGTCACCGGCCTGTTTCACCCCGGCGACCGCCGTGAAGGCGCCGTTATTAATCACTGCTTTACCATGGGTGTTGAGGCAACCGGTATAATAACCCTGCTATCCGCTATTCTCGGATTCATCCTCGCACTTCAGGCGGCGCTGCAGCTGCAGCAGTTCGGAGCCGGAATGATGGTAGCGGATCTGATCGCAATCACCCTGCTCCATGAAATGGGACCGATTATGACCTCTATCATCATAGCCGGGCGCAGCGGTTCTGCAACCGCCTCGGAGATCGCGACCATGAAGGTTACCGAGGAACTGGACGCCCTGAGGATGCTCGGCCTCCATCCCGTTCGATATGTCGTGGTACCGAAAATAATGGCGATAAGCCTCGTAGTACCAATGCTGCTTACGCTGTCGATTGTCGCCGGAATAGCAGGCGGGATGGTTATCGGGCTAATATACCTTGATATACATCCAGTATCCTATCTTGAAAGCAGTCTCTCGGTTTTCATACTGGGTGATTTTTTACGAAGTTATATCAAGACAACCGTCTTTGCATGGGTTATCGTTCTAATAGGTGCACACTATGGTTTTCATGTCGAAGGGGGATCCGAGGGTGTCGGCAGAGCCACCACCAAATCGGTCGTCGCAGCTATCTTCGCCGTACTGGTACTGGACGCATTGTTCAGCCTCACCCTCCTGTAGCAGCATAAAAGGATACAGCTTATGGAATCTGCAATAGAGCTTACCAATCTTTCCGCCGGTTACGACGATATCCCTGTACTGCAGGGGATATCTGTAAAGATCGCCCGCAACAAGATTACGGCAATCCTGGGCGGCAGCGGATCCGGAAAATCCACTCTGCTAAAGACCATACTCAAATTAATCCCGTCCATAGAGGGCACCATAACTGTACTGGGTAAGGATATTAACCAGCAAAGCGAGCATGATTTCAACCGCCTGCTGCGGAATATCGGCGTGTTGTTTCAGAATGGAGCCTTGATTAACTCCTTGAACCTGTATGAGAACGTTGCTCTGCCGCTGCTGCAGCACACCGATCTGCCGGAGGACATAGTCCGGGAGATGGTATTTCGTCAGCTCGGCAGGGTAGGACTTGAGCAAAACCTGTGGAAGTTCCCCAGCGAACTCTCCGGCGGTATGCAGAAGCGTGCAGGGCTGGCTCGGGCAATGATTTTGAATCCGGCACTGCTCTGCTGTGATGAACCATCGGCAGGACTGGATCCGGTTACCTCAGCCTCCCTTGATGATCTCCTGCTGGAGCTGCAGTCGGAGTTCAACATTACTATTGTGGTTGTCACCCATGAACTGGCCAGTATTCGGCGCATAGCCGATGATCTGGTTTTTTTACACGACGGACAATGCGTTTTTTACGGAAAAACCGCAGAAGCTATTAAATCCGGCCCCCGGATTGTCCAGGATTTCTTTTCCGTTAATAAAATGACGTAAATTTCTCTCCTCATTTCGACTTTTTTCATTTCTCACCCTGCTTATATTGACCCCGCAACCTTCTCAGCGATATTGTTGAGAGCTTTATTTCCAAATGCAAAAGGAGACCACTATGAGAAAGATGATTCTCACTACACTGCTAATTGCCGTGGCTGCCGGTCTGTTCCTGGGTTGTCAACCAGAGGAAGAAACCACCGGCAAACCGGAAAACAAGGACGTACTGGTTGTAGTAAGTCCTGCAGACGCCCGATCGCTCGACCCCCAGGCAACAAATGACCAGGCATTAGCACGAATCATGAGCCAGATCTACGAACCCCTCATGTATCAGACTGATGACCTTCAGATTGAACTGGGTCTGGCTGAAAGCTATACCGTCGAGAGCGACACCGAGTTTCTGTTCAAGCTTCGTCAGGGAGTACAGTTCCACAACGGCGAGGAACTCACTGCAGAGGATGTAAAATACACCTTTGAGCGGATGCGCGAAGTAAACTCACCGGCGGCATTCCTCGTCGATGCGCTGGAAGAGGTTGAGGTTGTAGACGACTATACCTTCCGCATGCATCTTTCCTTCCCCTTTGGACCGTTTATCACCCATCTGGCACACCCTGCAACTGCAATCATCAACCGCACCGCCGGTGAGGCATCCGGTGAGGATTACGGACGCAACCCTGTCGGAACCGGTCCGTTCCAGTTTGTTGAATGGCGCTCCGGCGACTCAATCACCCTTGAACGCTTTGAGGATTATTATCAGGAGCCCGCTCCGGCCCGTGAGATTCTCTTCCGCTTTATCTCCGAAGACACCAACCGCTCAATCGCACTGGAAACCGGCGAGGCGGATATTATCTACAACGTAGGTCCGAATGATTTCGGAAACCTGGCCGATCTTGACCCGATTAACGCGATTCAGTCCGAAGGACTTACCACCTTCTACATGGGTTTTAACGTAGAAAAAGAGCCCTTCGATGATATCCGCGTTCGCAAGGCAATCAATCTGGCAGTTGATGTAGATACAGCTACCGAGGTTGCCTTCCGCGGTTATGCAACCCCTGCACAGGGACCATTTGCGCCGAACGTACAGTTTGCAAATAACTAACTGCCCGACTACGGATATGATCCTGAAGAAGCCCGCGCTCTGCTGGCCGAAGCCGGTTATGAGGATGGTTTCCAGACCAGCATCTGGACAAACGATAACCCGGTTCGCATCCGGTATGCTGAAATCTTCCAGGAACAGCTTGCACAAGTAGGTATTGAACTCGATATCGAAATCATGGAGTTTGCTCCGTACCTTGACCGCACCGCACAGGGCGAACA
>CAZANF010000131.1:0-8205 GCA_964486425.1 uncultured Spirochaeta sp.
ATCCCGCCGCCAGGCTGTGTCCCCAGAAGATGTCGGCCAGAATACCGGAGCTGAATCTGGGTGCTCCGGCTGCGGCTATGCGGCGGCGCAGCGTTATAAACTCGGCATGTGTATCGGTAAACTCGTCGATTGCCCGGTGCTGCAGTATCGCCTGTCGGACAGCAGGAGGATACTGTTGTATCTCCTGCCCGGCGAAAAAATCCGCCATGAGGGCACCTGTAACAGCGTTCGGGAGACTTGACGAATTACGGTGGACCGAGGCGGCTTTTACGAGGCTGATCCGGGCCAGCAGGGCATGAGCCAGCAAGTGCATGCAGATAAGCTGATGAAATTTATGGAAAAAGGCAAGAAGGGACAGTCCCTCTGACTTGAAAGGGACTGTCCCTCTCCGGGTTATTACATGGACGGCTTGTCCTGTATGTGTACGACAGTGGCCTGCATCCCTTTAACGCCCTCTGTTGCCGAGTATGAAACCCCGGTTCCTACGCTTATACGGTCGAAGTCATTATTGGCAACACTGTTTTTGTGAAAGTAGATATCTTCACCATCCATTGCTTGAATAAACCCGTATTCCTCGTCGGGAAACACGCTTTTTACAATACCGGTAACATCCTGATCGGGATGCGTCTTTACATCATGATTCTGGCGCTCCTTCAGTTTGATAACCTGTCGCCTGGCAACATCAAAGGCGCGACGTACAATTGCTTCTACACCGAGCTTTTCGTCGTCCGGCTTGGTTTTTTCGATTACCGGAATCTCCTGCCCGTGGTTCATGGTAAGATCAATTCGTACCCGGTAAATGTTGTTGGTGTGTTGACTGTTCTGATCCAGCTCAATGCTCACCCGGCAGCTGTTGATCCGGTTGGAAAACTTCTCCAGATTGGCAATCTTCTCCTGCACCAGGCTGTCCAGGGTTTCGGTTTTTTCTACTCCGCGATAGGTAATTTCTGCTGGAATGATCATATAGACTCCTTGCTTCACAATGGTTTAGTAGCGGTATACGACGGCAATCTCTGCATTGCGCGGCATGTGTTCCTTGGCGAGTACGTAGGTATTTCCTCCGCCGTTCAGCCAGGTAAAGCGCACGGCTGCATCCAGCAGCTCGACGGCTCCGGGCCTCCATTCGTCGAATGCCTCTGCGACGGTGCTTTCCTCATCGAAGGCCCCCCATATCAGATCCTCATAGGAAACGAATATGGTCTGCACCCGGCCGGAGTAGGCAGCCGGTACGACATCCTTCAGAGCACCGATTGTTTTATTGTCATCACGCTCATTGTGAAAATCCTGCACTGCGTCAAGAATCCGTTGTTCGGCAATCTTCTCGGCCGTCTTCCAGCCCTCGCGTAACAGTTCATCATGATTCAGCCGGTCGGGGCTGCCGTGTACGGCGCTTTCCTTGACCAGGTGTTCATACGAGTTTTCCTTGCGGTAGATCGCTTCAAGATAATCGACCGTAAACAGCACCAGCGGCAGCTTTTTTTCGCTCAAGGCCCTGGAAACCGCCTGTTCAACACCTTGAATGTAGCGTGTCGATCGTTCTTTTTCCTGTCCCTTGTCGCTGCCCACTCCCTGTCCATGGTACACTGCGGCACGTTTTTCGCCCTGCGGCGGGGTTCCGGTATGGTACTGCAGCTGCTCGCGGTCATCGTCGAAACGCAGATAGGTCTCCATATTTTCCGGCAGATCCGGAACATCGACTTTGGTGAGTGAGAAGCGGTCCGCTTTATACAGTGAAACCTCGTGCTTGCTCAGCGCAAGCAGATAATAGCTGGTGTTGTAGGTGGACAGGTATATCAGCGGTTTTGTATAGAAGCGGTCGCTTATCACAGCTGACTCTTGAACCTCTACCGGCAGCAAATGGTACTGAAAAAAATCCGGACCTGAGAAAAATATTGCCCCGCTTTTCATGCTCTGCAGAAAGCGGGTATCCTGCTGGAATTCCCGCAGCGGTTTGGTGAGCGACTCTATCAGCCCCTTGTCGGCATGAAGCTGCTGCAGTTTCTCCTCTGCCTTGCGGATCAGGTTTTTCAGGCGGATGGAGTTCTCGTTCCAGTCCGTAGCCACTCGCGTGGTAGGCATGTAGAGGGAAACGCAATACTCTCCCTGTACATTCAAAATAGACCGTATGTTGATATCGTGCATTTCAGCCATGTGGCCTCCTTTCATATACCTCAAACTTACGAACAGGACTTGCGATCGTCAATTCGGATGCAATTGATTTCGCCCAGGCGCATGCGTATGTTGATACCAGGAGGATGTATGAAGACATATGATGTAATTCTGATCGGCACCGGACAGGCCACCGGCAGTCTTGTCCCGGCACTGCAGCAGCGGGGACTGTCCCTGGCAGTGGTAGAGGGGGACCGTGTCGGCGGGTCATGTGTGAATTACGGCTGTACACCCACCAAGACCCTGGTTGCCAGTGCACGGGCGGCGCATATGGCCCGGCGCGGGGCGGATTTCGGTGTGTCCGTTCCCTCGGTAGATATAGATTTTTCTGCGGTTATGCAGCGTATGAACAGGATGCGAAATCCCGGCAGTGAAAGCTTTCAGAGCTGGCTGGAGGAGACCCTGGACTTCTATCCCGGCTGGGCATCCTTTGTAGATGAGCATTCGGTTGAGGTAAACGGTACCGTAATTCACGGCGAAAGGATTATTATCCATACTGGAACCCGTGCACGCGTCCCGGATATTTCCGGACTCGACTCGGTTTCCTGGCTGGACAATCGCGGGCTGCTGAATCTGGACATCCTGCCCGAACATCTGGTGATCATCGGGGGATCCTACATCGGGCTTGAGTTTGCGCAGATCTTCCGGCGGTTCGGCAGCGAGGTTACCATTCTGCAGCGATCGGAACGTCTGCTAACCCGCGAGGATCCGGAGATGAGCGATGTGGCAATGGAGATTATGCAGGCCGAAGGGGTGACCTGCCATACCGGAGTGCATGTAGAATCCGTGTCCCCGGAAGAAAACGGGGTGGAGGTACGCTTTACCCGGGGCGGTACACAGACAACCGTTGCGGGTAGTCACCTCCTGGTTGGAGCCGGACGGGTGCCCAACAGCGACCGCCTTAATCTGGACGCCGCCGGGGTGGAAACCGATGAACGCGGGTTTATCCGGGTAAATGATGACACCAGTACCACGGTTCCGCATATCTATGCACTGGGAGACATAAACGGTCACAGCCATTTTACCCATACCTCGGTGCACGACGGCCAGGTGTTTCTCGACCGCCTGGACGGCGGGCGCAAGTCGATCGGCAGCCGGATCCCGGTTCATGCCCTGTATACCGATCCACCCCTGGGCAGGGCCGGCATGACCGAGGCCGAAGCCCGCAAGGCGGGCAAACGCTATCGCATTGCAACCCGGAAGATGAGCACAATAGCCCGCGCCAGGGAAAAGGATGAAACAACCGGTATGGTGAAGCTGATTGTGGAAAAAGATACAGACCTCCTGCTCGGGGCGGCGGTATACGGCACGGGCGGCGATGAAATCATAGCCATGCCGGCGGTGGTTATGCAGAACAGGCTCCCGTACACGGCTATAACCGACACGGTGCTGCCGCATCCGACGGTTTCGGAGCTGCTGCCGTGGATTTTTGCGGATCTTGCCGACCCCGGGGGATGAAAATAGCCTGATACACAGCTTACAGCATGCAATAATTATTGTTTTCAGCTATACTCTGGGTACCTTATGAGAAGAGTACTGCCACTTTTACTGCTGCTGCTGGTGTTCAGCAGCGCGGCGGGAGCCGGTGAACCCCGGGATATCCTGCTGCTGAACAGCTATCATTCTCTCATGCGCTGGGGAGACGAGATTATCGCCGGTGTTTCGAAGGAGTTTCCCCGCGAAACAGCCGCTGAAACCCTGCATGTGGAATACCTGGATACCAAGCGCTTGGATCCGGCTGAAATTTTTCCTGCGGCCGCAGAATACCTCGGCTGGAAGTATTCTTCCCGCCAGCCTGAGCTCATAATTGCCGGCGATGATAACGCCCTTGATTTTCTTGCCCGGTATCGCAGTGAGGTGTTCCCCGGGATTCCGGTGATATTCACCGGAATAAATCGAAACCGGCAGAGTGTAGATGCATTCACCGCCTCATGGGCGGCTGGTACGATTGAGGTGCCCGATTTTTCCGGTACCATAGAAATGGCCCGCAGCCTGGTGCCCGATCTTGCCGCTATTGCGGTAGTTACCGATGCCACCTCCACCGCCTATCGTAACCTCCGGCTGCTGGATGCCCTTGCCTCGGGCCGCTTTTCTGCTATCAGGTTCGAGCATTTTCACGATCTGCCGAGCGAAGAACTTGCCCGCCGGCTTGAGGCAATGCCGGATTCGAGTGCCGTACTGTACATCTCTTATATCCGTAATTCCACCGGAGAGCTTTTCAGCTATAATGATGGATTGTCTTTCGTGCATCAGCACACCGATGCCCCGGTGTTTGTGGTGTGGGATTTCCTGCTGGGCGAGGGAACCGCTGTAGGCGGAAGTGTACTGCGCGGCAAGGATGTCGGAGCTGCAGCCGCACAAGGCGCCCGAATCTACCTGGAAACCGGAGAGCTTTCCCGGGCAAATGAGATACCGGGACCGGAGCCGGTGCTCATGCTGGATTATACGCTGGTTCGCGAGCGGGGCCTGTATTCCCGTGCCAGGGAACTGGATCCGGTGTGGATAGGAAAGCCGGATACCATATGGGACAGATACCGATGGCCTATACTTATTACCAGCGTAGGATTTCTCGGCCTGATCTCCGTACTCATTGTTTTGGGAATCAGCAAGCAGAAACTGAGCCACAACCACGAGCTGCTGGCCGAGAGCGAAAAACGCTGGAAGTTTGCGCTGGAGGGGGGCCGCAGCGGGGTGTGGGACTGGAATGTGGAAAGCGGCAGCCTGTATGTCTCGGACCGCTGGTACTCCATGCTGGGGTACTCGGCCGGTACCTGGATAATGCGTAATGAGGACGTCCAGGATCTGATTCACCCGGATGATGCAGCAATCATAGCCCGGGTAATGGAGGAGATTACTCGGGCATTCAGTGTTACCTATGAGGTGAGGGTTCGAAAACGCTGTGCCAACGGGGAGTACCGCTGGATGCTGTACCAGGGAAGGGTAATGGAATGGCTGCCGGACGGACGTCCGCTGCGGGTAATCTGAACACAGCCCGATATCCATGAACTGATTGAACTGCACAAGGGGCTTGAGGCCGGGCTTCACGAGAAGGGTGTGCTCATCAAGGAGGTCCAGCACCGGGTTAAGCACAATATGCAGATTATTGCCAGCATGCTCAGCCTCGAGGCATCGCAGGGAAGAAGCCGCGATTATGCCGCACTGGTGGAGAAAACCAACCGGAGAATATTTGCGATGGCGGCAGTACATGAGAAACTCTATGCACACGACTCGGCAGCGTTTGTGCCGTTGCAGGGGTATATAACCGAGCTGGCCCAGGAACTGGTGCATCTGCACAGGGCTGATGTCCGTATACAGGTGGACTGCCCGGACGATCAGGTATCGGTGGACCTGGATACAGCCGTCCCGCTGGGGCTCATCATCAATGAACTGATCAGCAATGCTTGCGAGCATGCATTCCCCCAGGACCCCGCTCAAAAACCGCATGTACTGGTAACCGCGCGCTCTAATACGGGTGAATTAACCGTAACAGTGAAGGATAACGGGGTCGGCTTAAGCCCTGAAAACTTCTCGCAGCAGCTGGCAGGTCAGAAATCACTTGGATTCGTCCTGGTCGAAAGTCTGGTACATCAGCTGCACGGCAGCCTGGAGCTCGAGACCCCGGCAGACGGTGGAAGCCGGTTTATTCTGGTTATTCCGGTATGAGGGTTTGATTTATACCACGGCAGCTTGTATACTCAATAACAGGAGGTGACTATTATGGATATAGCACAAGCATCTACAGCCCTCCATCAGTCCCGTGTACAAACGGAGGCTGGTTTTCGGGTTCAGAGCATGGCACAGGATCATGCAGAGGTTCAGGCTGAAGGTTTGAATCGACTTCTGGAGGGCGCTTCGGTGCTGCAGCCCACCGACGCCGGTCACCTGGGCAACCTGATAGATGTCCAGGCATAGATTGTTTCTATAGCTGTATAGAGGGCTGCCTGTGTAGATGGGCAGCCTTTTTTTATTGCCCGCCTTGACTACCTAAAACGTAATATAATACACTCACCGTGCATATTTATACAGTGTAGCGATCGAAAAGGAGAAACTATGAGAAAAATTGATCAGGATATCGGGATAGCAAAGGACATAACAGACCCTGAGGAACGCGGCAGGATTGAACGATATATCAACCTGAAGCTGGCGTCGCTTGGGCTGCCGGTCGCAAAGGCTATTGAGTCTCAGGATCTGGAGATCGCTCACGACCTTATAGAACATTACATTGAAAAGAACCGGCTGCTGGCTGAGTATCAGTGTCCTGTGGATCTGCGGATACAGAATTATCTGAACGATTTGCTTAAGGATCAGCAGATCGAGCTTCCGGTAATCCCGACGGAGACCGTTATCCTGGACCGCTACGGGCTCGCCCGGACCCTGTCCCTGCCGCCGGATCGCGACGAGTACATCACCGATATCGTCGAAAGCTACCGGGTGGAGCAGGGGGTTCTGCATAACCCCAAGCATGACCGGCGAACCACCAAGGGATCCTTCCATGTTGCTGAAGGCGGCTTGCCGGTACCGCTGGACAAGAAGTCGGTACCGCTGGGGACCTATGGCCGGCTGCTGTATCATGCCTTTCATCCCCCGAAGGATCTTATGGAGCTTCCCTTTACCTCGTCACAGGAAGAGAAAGCTGCCGCATTTGTCTCTTTACTGCTCAAGCCGATGGTAAGTCCCGAGGTAACCGGCTATGCAAACAAGAAGTATCTCGAGGTTCGCTTTATCGCACCGGGGAACCTGGTGAGCAACCTGGACTTTGTGGAATCGATTTTCGGGAATGCCGGTGATCCGTATCTGCCGGAGAACGATTCCGGACTGGACCCTGAACACTGGACCGGACATACCGGCATGGCGGTGCTGGCTCCGCACCTTACCAGGCTGACCAAGAAAGAGCTCGGCCTGCCGAACAGGAAGAATGCCACCAAGCGCCAGATTCGCGACGGGATGTGCTGGGAGAAAGATGACGAACTCTACAACGACGGCATGCCCTTCAAGATTACCAGCCGCGACGACCGCGGGGTAATCGTAACGATTATCGCTGATAACTATTTCGGATATTCCAAGAAAGAGATAAAGGCGCAGATCAGCTACTCGGCCAACCTCAGCGGAATGTACGAGGAAGAGCATGCCGGGGGTGCACTGGCATTTGCCAGCTATAACCTCGGGGTCCGCTTTCTTCCCGACAGCCTCGCCAAAACCAGGGGACAGACCTTTGCAGACGCCGTTCGTCTGCTGGGTGACTCGGTGTATGTATTTCCAGAGGGCTATGCCCGCGACAAGACCTACCCTTCAATCTTTATCCTGCCCGAGGATGCACGTATCTACCTGGATACCCAGGAAGCCGTATGGCAGCATGACGGGAAACCGCAGCGCATGCAGGTGCTGCCGGGAAATGCATATGTTCATCCGTCGGGGTACAAGGTTCGGCTGGAGAAGCACCCGTCCACACCTGCCTGGCGGCTGGTCGGTACGGATGCAGAGGGTGTGCTCTGCCACAAGCCCTGTACGGTCAGCGGGGGTGGGAAATCCGAGATCTCCAAATCGATCTGGGATGCAATCCGCTTTGGTCCGGTATTTATCAGTGATTTTGAAGCCGACATGGATGAGGTTGCCCGGGTTTTCAACTATGACTACAGCAAGCGTTTCGATGAGGATGCAGACCTTGAATCTCTGCCCCCGGAGGCCTTTCCGAAGTTTGAGGGCGGAAAAGAAGCCCTGTCCCGGCCCAACGGTCTGCTGGATCCGGCGATAAGCCTGGGCTTTGTTATCAATCTGTTGAGTCCCTCATCTGCATGGTCGGATGAGTACAATGAATGGATTGCATCAATTCCCAACTCTATCAAGGCCCTGGTGTTCCTGGTGAAGCGATTCTATCGCCAGAGCTGGGGGGATGACTGGCGCAGCCATTTCAGCGTCGACACCATTAACGGCCTGCCGGGCCATGAGATACGCTACGCCGGCCGCAAGCTGCAGGGGAGCTATCTGCGAATCGGCAGCCGGGGAGACGGCAGCGGCTGGACCTTCAAGCTGCGGCAG
>CAZANF010000132.1:0-8177 GCA_964486425.1 uncultured Spirochaeta sp.
TTTTTGCATTCACACAAAACTTCTCAATATTGCCTACTATACGATCATCCCATCGGCTGCCGATAGATACAAGCAGATCGCAATTATCAACCGCTTTATTCGCATACGCAGTTCCATGCATGCCCAGCATTCCCAGACTGAGTTCGTGCGATTCCGGAAATCCTCCCTTGCCCAGCAGGGTATTGGTTACAGGAATTTTGGTTTTTTCCGCCAGATACTGAATTGCCTTGTGTGCACCGGATATTACCGCACCGTGACCGACGAGCAGAACCGGTCGACGGGCGAATTCAATCATCTCGGCCGCCCGCTGGATCGCCTCGTGATCCGGTTCACCGGGGATGGTATAGCCCGGAAGATGAAACTCTACATCATCATTAGGCATTGAGCTAACACTGGAGATGTCTTTCGGGACATCGATAAGCACCGGGCCTGGACGGCCTGTACTGCTGAGATAGAGGGCCTCTTTCATTATACGCGGGAGATCGGCTGCATCCTTTACCAGATAGCTGTGCTTTACTACCGGATAGGATATACCCGAGACGTCCGCTTCCTGGAAGGTGTCCAGTCCCAGGTTCCATGTTGTCTGCTGTCCGCAAATGATTACCATCGGTACCGAATCCATTTGTGCGGTAAAAATACCGGTAATGGTATTTGTTGCTCCGGGACCGGAGGTGACAAGGGCAACCGCAGGTTTTCCGGTTGCACGAGCATATCCATCCGCCATATGAACTGCACCCTGTTCATGACGGGTCAGCACCATTTTTACCGGGGAATCAACAAGGGCATCAAAAATGGGTATGGCCGCTCCCCCCGGGAGTCCAAAGATATATTCTATGCCGGCTTTTTCAATTGAATCTACAATGATTTCAGCCCCGGTTCGTTCTGAAATAGTCATGCTGCACCTCCTGTCAAAATATGAGTTGAATTATATGAAAAAGTATCTGCGTAGTCAACCAAAGACAGAGAATAACGGTAAATAATGTAATAAAAATGATGCGCTCAATAAAAACCACTGAAAATAACTGAAAATTTTGTACAAATATCCTTCTTTAGTTTTATGAGACTGTGAAACTGGTCACAATAAAGTGCAAATAATATATAAGCTGCAGTCAGCTTGGATCCACATTTTTCGTATGAGCACAATTGCGATTTCTTCGGAAAAATACTACGCTGACATACATGAAAAAGGTATGTATAATTGGCGGCGGTTTCGGCGGCTTAAGTTCTGCAGCTCTTCTGGCCGCACGCGGCTTTGATGTAACCATTTTAGAGAAAAATTCAACCATCGGGGGTCGCGCACAGGTGTGGCATCAGGATGGATTCGTATTTGATATGGGACCTTCCTGGTATCTGATGCCTGAGGTATTTGAACACTTTTTTTCTACGGTCGGGAAAAAACGCTCCGACTACTATCAATTGCAGAAGCTGGATCCCTATTACCGGATCTTCTTTTCCAGGGATGAGGTTGTGGATATAAACGAAGACCTTTCCCGGACTAAAAAGATTTTTGACGGTTTCGAACCAGATGGGGGAAAGAAGCTTCAGGAGTATCTTGATGGTGCCCGCTACAAGTATGAGATCGCCATGCGGCAATTTTTATACACCGAATACCGCAGTATGTTTCAATTCTTCAACAAACGGATCTTAACCGAGGGTCTGCGAATGAATATCTTTCAAAGCCTTGACAAGTTTGTGAGCCGTTTTTTTTCCGACCGTCGTTCCAAACAGATCCTTGAGTATGCAATGGTCTTTCTGGGTGCCAGTCCGCAAAATGCTCCGGCAATGTATTCACTCATGTCTCATGTGGATCTGAATCTGGGAGTGTATTTTCCTCGCGGTGGAATGGCTGCACTGGTAGAGGGTTTTCGCAGACTTGCCGAGGACGTCGGGGTTGAAATCCGGACGGATCATGAGGTAACCGGATTGAGGATCGAGCAGGGCAAAGCAGTTGCCGCCCAGACCTCACACGGGGAGGTATATGCCGATATATTCCTGTCCAATGCCGACTATCAGCACACCGACCAGCAACTTCTGCCTCCCGAATACCGCAGCTACAGTCCCCGGTATTGGAACAAACGAACCATGGCTCCCACTATGTTTATTATATATCTGGGGTTAAACCGAAAGGTGCCCGAACTGGCACACCACAATCTCTATTTCTCCGAACCGTGGGATGAACATTTTCAGCAAATCTTCAGCAAACCCCAGTGGCCGGATAATCCGAGCTATTATGTGAGCTGTGCATCTTATGATGATGATGCCGTGGCTCCTCCTGGACAGGAGAATATCTTTTTTCTTGTTCCGGTAGCTGCTGATCTTGCAGACAGCGATGAGATTCGCGAAGCATTCGCTGAAAAGATACTTACCCATTTTGAAGAGCTTATCGGTACAACCCTGCGGGATGCCGTTATTATACGTCGCATTTTTTCTCACAGAGACTTTATATACGAGTATAACGCATTCAAGGGATCAGCCCTTGGAATTGCTCACACATTAAAGCAAACGGCAATCTTCAGGCCGTCACATCGAAGCAAGAAGGTAAAAAATCTGTTTTATAGCGGTCAGTATACACATCCCGGGGTTGGGGTTCCAATGACGATTATCTCATCTCAGGTAATCGGGAAGAATATTGCCGATCAGTATAGTTGACCAGTATTTTACCTGTATGACAAAAATACCCGGCACCCATCAGCCGAAACTGCATAGAAAGATTATGACGAAAGGTAGCAGGACCTATTCCACTGCCAGCTTCTTCTTTCCTGAATCGGTGAAGCGGGATGTTCAGTGCTTGTACAGCTTTGTGCGAGTTGCAGATGACTACGTGGATGCAGTTCCGCAACAGAAAGCAGAATTCGAGCGGTTCAGAGATCACTACTATGCGGCTCTGCAGGGTGAAGCTGTAGATGACGATATCATTTCTCCATTCGTCGAATTAAGTCGGCGATACAACTTCGATCCGGCATGGACCGAGGCTTTTTTCCGATCGATGGAATGGGATATCGAGCCTACCTCCTATTCTACAATCGATGAGCTGCTTGCCTACATTTATGGTTCCGCCGAGGTAATCGGGTTGTTCATGTCGCGCATTGTGGGTCTGCCTTCGGAGGCGGATAATGCAGCTATTCAGCAGGGCAGGGCTATGCAGCTGATCAACTTCATTCGCGATATCCATGAGGATCATCAACTGGGAAGAAGATATCTGCCGACAATGGAGACCGATCTTCCTGATCTTTCCGAGTCCTCGGCACATCGGCAGCCCGATGAATTCAAACGCTATATTCGTTTTCAAATTGATCGATTTCTTCAGTGGCAGGATGCTGCCGAACAGGGCTTTTCGTATATACCCTATCGCTATCGAATACCGATTGCTGCGGCGGCAGATATGTATGCCTGGACAGCACATTCAATATATCAGGATCCGTTTATTGTCTATAAGCAAAAGGTGAAACCATCAAAAATCCGGATTTTTTCGGCTATCATGCGCCGAGCCTTGCTGCTGTCCAACGGTATCCATTATACGCAAAGAAGGTGAGCATCATATGTTAAAATTGCTGGAGACCCATCGCCCTGCCATTCAGAAGGAACTGGAAAGATTCCTCGACAGGGAAACCCTTGATATAAATTCCTGGAGCAGGGATGTACGGAAGCGGGTACTGGAATACACCCTGCGCGGAAAAATGATTCGCGGAGCACTGGTATTTACCGGTGCAGGACTCGCATCACCATCAATGTCCGGCACTGATCAAGCAGCAATCGGCGGTGCCGCTGCGGCAATGGAGCTGATACAGAGCTTTCTGCTTATCCATGACGATATTATGGATGATGATGATATTCGCCGCGGCAAGGCTGCTGTCCATACCCAGTACCGGCATCATGCAGCTGAAAATAACTGGGGACAGCCGGAGCGTACCGGTATCGCACTGGGCATTTGCGCAGGTGATATTGCCGGATTCTGGGCAATGCAGCTGCTGGGTGAAATCCCGTTGAGTACTGCTGTATTTTCCCGTGTTATGAAGCTGGTTTCGAAGGAGATTGTTACGGTAGGGATGGCCCAGATGCTGGATGTCTCGCACGGGGTGCAGGATACCGAACCGGGCTTTGAAGATATTATTTCGGTTTACAGGTATAAAACCGGTCGATATACATTTGCATTGCCCCTCATGCTGGGCTGGATTATTGCAGGCGGGGATGAGAAACAATTGGATCTTCTCGGTGCGTTGGGAGAAGCTATGGGAGTTATTTTCCAGATCCAGGATGATTACATCGGTATCTTCGGTGATTCCTCGGTAACCGGAAAACCCAATACCAGCGACATTGCAGAGAATAAAAAAACACTGTACCGGCTTTACCTGCATGAAATGCTCCGGCAGCAGGACAACCAGGATAATGATACTGAAGTACTGAAGGCCTTTGGCTCGGAAGAGGTAAGTGAGCTGGACATGGAGAGGATTCGTGAAGCAATGCATCGATATGGGGTGCTGGACCGGGTTTCTGAAGTCAAATCAAGCTATGAGGAAAAATGCAGTCGAATAATTGATGAATTATGTGAAAAACGACCTGATGCCGGGACATCATTACGTGCGATGCTCAAGTATATCGGCACCCGAAACAGCTGATCTATCTGTTTTTCGGCTGGATAATTTTTTCGATGAAATACCGGTGCAGTCGATCATCCTGCGTGAGTTCCGGATGAAAGGTTGCCGCCAGCAGGCTGTCTTTTTGCACCACCACCGGCAGGCCTTCATGGCGGCACAGTATCTCTACGGTCTTGCTGCAATGCAGAAACTGCGGAGCTCGAATAAACACCCCTCGCAGACTGGGTTGCCCGTCAGTCACCCCACGGATATCAAGATCAGCTTCAAAGCTTTCAACCTGTCTGCCGTAGGCATTCCGCCGGGTCTGTACCGGAAGCCCTCCGATGCGAATTTGATCGCTGTTTTCGATCGTGTCCGACAGGAGAATCGCACCGGCACAGGTGCCGAATACGGGAAATCCGGCAGCGATCTTCGCCGGCAGTTCATCGAGCAGCCCGAAACGCTGCATGAGCATTCCAATGGTTGTGCTTTCACCGCCGGGTAGTAACAATCCATGCAGATCGACAAGATCCTTCGGTTCCTTCACAGGGAACGCCAGGGCACCGATTTTCTGAATCATCTGTATATGTTTATGAAATCCGCCCTGGAGAGAGAGTACTCCAAGGCGGATTTGGTTATATGAATCAGACATAGCTACGGTAAAAGTCTACCAGCCCCGTGTTGCAAGGCGGTCTTCCTGGGCCATAATGGATACATTAATTCCAGTCATCGCCTCGCCCAGGTTGCGGGAAACAGCCACCAGCTTATCAGGATCATTATAAAATGCCACTGCATCGACCACAGCGCGTGCCCGTTTTTCCGGATTGATGGATTTGAACACCCCGGATCCGACAAAAACCGATTCAGCACCCAGCTGCATCATCAACGCGGCATCGGCTGGTGTTGCCACGCCTCCGGCAGAGAAATTCGGTACGGGAAGTTTTCCGGTTCGGGCTACTTCTAGAACAAGTTCAAATGGAGCTCCGAGCTCCTTGGCGGCTGTCATCAGTTCATCATCCCGCATTGACTGCAACCGGCGAATTTCAGAATGCAGGGTTCGCAGATGCCGGACAGCCTCTACAACATCACCGGTTCCTGCCTCACCCTTGGTGCGGATCATCGCGGCCCCTTCACCAATCCTGCGCAGTGCCTCGCCGAGATTTCGACATCCGCATACAAAGGGAACCGTATAGGAGTGTTTATATACATGAAACTGATCATCAGCCGGGGTAAGTACCTCACTTTCATCGATGAAATCAACCCCTAGGCTTTGCAGCATCTGAGCCTCTACAAAATGTCCGATCCGGCATTTAGCCATAACCGGAATGGAAACTGCTTTCTGTATCTCCTCAATCATCTGGGGATCCGACATGCGAGCGACACCGCCCTGTACACGGATATCAGCAGGTACTCGCTCCAGAGCCATAACAGCTTGGGCCCCTGCATCAGCGGCAATCCTGGCTTGTTCAGCGGTGGTTACATCCATAATGACCCCGCCCTTTAACATTTCGGCAAGTCCAACCTTTGTGCGCCAGGTAGCTTTCTGGCGTTCAGACCATAATTTTTCATTCATGACTAGAAAATACCGTGTGGTCTGATTTGCGTCAATAAGGCAGATTTTCATTCTGGAGGCTTTTTGTTATAGTACCGTATGGGATCTAGAAGATTACGCTTTGGCATTCTGATAATAATAATGGTTACGACATGTCTATCAGGCTTTACCGTTGAAAACGATCCGGTTCCGTATGAACCGGATGAATTTCCTCAGTGGGCGCATGATGTGCGTCGCGGGAGCGTAATCACATTTGGTGCCGTTCCGGTAACCCTGCTGCTTTCCCGGATATTCTACGATGTCGGGCGTTTTTCCATCCAAAGCCTTGAACAGGGAAGGGTCGCCTCCGAGTATGCCCCGCTGTTTTTTGCTCCGGGAGATGGAGTTCCTCTGGATGAAACCGACCGTAACCGGATCCTTGCAATCGGGTTTGGAACCGCCGCAGTTGTCGCGGTTATTGATTATTTCCTCGGTGTGCGGGAAGACTCTGAATGAGTACCGCAATACCGTTTTTCTTTACTGTTGAGGACGAGACTGAAACCGTTCGACTGGATGTATTTCTTGCCGACCAGCCGGATTTTCCGAGCAGATCCCAGCTGAAACAGCTGCTTGTTGATATGCAGATAAATAACAAGCCGGTCAAGCTTTCTGCACAGGTTTCTCCCGGAGATATTGTATCGGGGAAGCTGCTGCAGCCTTTGGAATACTCATATGCTCCGGAGCCATTGTCGGCAGAGATATTGTATGAGGACCAGGATGTACTGGTGGTAAATAAACCGGCGGGACTGGTGGTTCATCCTGCCCAGGGGAATCCTTCAGGAACCTTGTTAAACGGCCTTCTGGGTCATGTTGCCGATTTGAAAGACCGGTTTCATGAAGATGCAGCTGAGGTAGAACCCCATATGGCGGCTCGGCCTGGTATTGTTCACCGCCTGGACAAGGATACCTCCGGGGTTATTATTACCGCTAAACATCCGGCCGCACATACTTTCCTGGCGCAGCAGTTTGCGGATCGCAAGGTTGGAAAGCTGTATCTGGCAGTGGTTAAGGGTGTGCCCAGACAAACAAGTGGAGTGCTCGAATCCAGAATTCTCAGGGACCCCAAAAACAGGAAATCATATACGGCGAAGGAAGGAGGCAGTACCGGCAAACCGGCGATCACCAGTTATCAAACCGTGCTGACTGAGACTATTGACGGGTCGGTGCGCAGTCTGGTTGCAATGTACCCGATGACCGGCAGAAGACATCAGCTGCGGGTACATATGCAGTGGAGCGGCTGTCCGATGGTCGGGGATCCGGTATACAGCAGGACAGACAGTGAGGACCGGGAACGCGGCATGCTGCTGCATGCCGCGTTACTGCGAATTCGATTGCCGGGTGACACGAAGCGGACACCGAATTTTTTTGCTCCGTTACCGGAGTACTGGCCCGGGCAGATGGGCTTATCCCGTATTAATGATGTGAATAACGGGGAAGTTGCTCTTCCTGCAGGAATGGATTGGTGCGTAGCTCAGCTTCAACTGTTGATGGAGGACCGTGGGCAGGAAAGATGATAGTATTCCCGGGCAGCGAGAGCAGCTTTTCCTGAATTTCCGCTCTCAGCAATGCCATTGCGTAACTGCTGGTGGGCTCCCCAAGCCTGCCGGCACTCAACACCTCCCCTGAAAAAATACATTCACCGATTTTATACATCACGGTATGCATGCTGTACGACGACATGGAAATCGGTGTAATAGTAAACCCGAGTAAGGCCATTGGCTGGTCCGGTTGAATTGGTGTCGATGGTATCTCGTTTGTTTCTGTATTTGTACAGAACAAGCTGATCGGATATATCTTCCGCAGGGTACGAACAGATCGCTCATGCAGTGAACGGGGCGAGGTTAGCAATGCACCGCGAAGCTGGTATTTATTGTGTTCAATTAATTCAATTAACCGGGTATCAATACCCGCCGGATCGATGATAATAGCCTCAAGGGTTTCCGGACACGCAATAATATATGAATTTCTGAATGTATCCAGGCATATATGATTCAGGATCTGCATCAAGCACT
>CAZANF010000133.1:0-8033 GCA_964486425.1 uncultured Spirochaeta sp.
TCAAAAATCCGGTGAACCTCTGCGGTCTCGGTGCCGGTAAAGACCCCTCCCATCGGCCCGCCAAACTTGATCCCGTTATGTCCGATAGGATTATGGCTGGCGGTAATGTAGAAAAACCCGTCGATCTGAGAATCTGCACCGGTATAAGCCATAATCTCGGGACCGGCTATAACCCCGAGCCTGTGTGTCTGAACTCCAAGCCCCTGCAGGGTGTGGGCCGCAGCTGCCTCCAGGGCCAGGCCGGTTGGGCGTGCATCGCAGCCAAGGGCGATTGTGTAAACACGCCCGGTGGTATCTGTCTGTGTAAGTTTTTCAATAAACGCGTATGCAGCAACAGCCATGAACAGTTCATGCACCTCAGCGATATGGGGGCTTCGGTCTTCTTCACCCCCTTCTGCAAATACACCGCGCCACCCGCTTGAAGAAAAGATTACTGTGGAGACAAACTCCTGGAGTTCTGCATAGACCAATTTCATTGATGAATCCTTGTTTTTTGTTTTGGTTAGTTTTATTATAGAAATAACTAATGGGTAGATCAAGGGTTTTACATATCGCTACGGGAGTGGTAACAAAACGGCACCTTGGATCATGCTAACTTGCTGTAGAGCCAGAAGTTGTAAGATACATTAAGTAAATCAGAATAATTTGCCCAGAAAGAACCTGTAACTTGTTTTTGTATGGTCAAATGCAATGTAGTCAAGGTGCCATTTTATTATCACTGAACATAGGCAACTACCAATAACATGTTGGCGGCTCATCAAAAAGCTGATACAAAGATATACTCTAACTCTGTGTAAAAGTGAGGTCTTCATGGTAATTATCCGCGGTTATGACCCGTCGTATCGGGAAGGGATTGATGAGGTTTTTTATCTTACTGCCCAGGACACGCAAGCAACCGGCAGCTTGTCTCGTACTGCTTATTATTACCGCTGGACCGGACAGTATCTGGAGCGCTATCCGACATGGGTATATATCGCAGTGGAGGATGAAGAGGTGCTCGGCTATGCCCTCTGCTGTCCTGATTCAACCCAGGGTCTGGAGGTACTGGATTATCCGGAGTTGGCCCACTGCAGGGATCTGTTCGGTACATATCCTGCTCATCTCCATGTAAATGTGCATCCCAATCTATTAAGCCGCGGCATTGGCAAGTCTCTGGTAGAGAAGTGCTGTGAAGGACTGGCAGCGGACGGCAAACAGGGGGTGTTTGCATTAACTTCACGCGATGCCGGCTTGGGCGGCTTTTACGCGGCGGTAGGTTTTGAGCAGGTACGTGAGATTCATACCGAGGGGGATGTGTTGCTGTTTATGGGTTATTCCTTCGAGTAATCAGGTAACGGCGCTTTTTGGCTTCCTCTGGTAGCGACTCTTTATTTTTTTTGTATTTTCTGCCCATCATTTAATGGATCCGTTCCAAAAAAGCAGTCTTTATTTATATCCCCTTAAGGATATAAAGGAGGCCGTATGTGGAATCCGCCATTTTGTCCAAATGCAGACTGTGTTCATCATACCCACCATCTGAAATCTCGGCATTTTCGTGAAAAGGTGGGAATCTGGTATCAGCGAAAAGGCTATCGAACTACTGCGTGCGCCGGTACCTACCAGCGTGCCCGCTGTAGCAGCTGCGGTACATGGTTTTGCGAGCGAACCTTTCACCTTGATTACCGTGTACAAAAGCCGGTGTCTTATAAAAAACTGCTGGCAGATCTACGCAGCCGGGTCAGTTTGCGTGCGACACAGCGGAACCGCGGTATTTCCCCGTACATTCGGGTCAACCGGATTGGGCGTTTGGCTCGTAATGCAATTGCTCTCCATTATGCGTGTAAACCATATCTGCGAAAGCCGGAAAATGTCATTGCCGATGGATTTGTCTCATTCGAAACCAGTCAGTACTATCCGAGTAATCTCCATATAGCTATTGGTGAGAGCAGCGAATATCTCTATACCATGGATCATGTTACGATAAGACGAACGGGTAAGATGTCGCTGCGACAGAAGATTCGACAAGCCCAGCTGGAGGGAGTATATCGGCCGGATCATCAGCTTTTGACCGTTTCGTTTCAGCGGATTATGCAAACCATCGCGCAGCAGGCAGAGTGTTGGTGTGCACATCATGATCAGAAAAATACGCTGCCTTCGCGAATAACTGTGATAACCGATAACAAGTTAGAGTACCCGGTGGCGATTGGACAATGTGTGTAATGCAATGGAGTCAACACATGTGTATCGGTTGTATCATAATTTTTTCAAGGAGTATCGAGCCAGGGATACGAGTGGACAAAAACGATGGCAGCGTGCTGGTCTTCCGCCGCGGTTGGTAAAGAGTCGGTTGAAAACATTATATACCAGGCGTGCGTTTTTAAGTCATGTGCAGGGCATTACCGAGGAAGATCTGCGGGTCTGGAAGCGGCAATTATACACTCCGGGACAATTGAAACAGCAATTACCGTGGAGGTATATAGTTGCGTGAAGGTTAAGACGCCGTTTTTTTATCACTAGCATATAAAGCCCCCCCAATTATCCCGGCATGGTCGGAAGAGGCAGCACGAAACACGGTTTGCGCAAGCATTGGACCATACGTATAATCACCGAGGCGTTGTTCCAGACCGGATAGAATGGCCGTTCCGGATCGCATCACCCCGCCGCCCAATATGACTGCCTGCGGTGCAATTGCGGCTATAATTCCACCCAGTCCGCGCGCAAGCATGTCGCATGTTTTTTCGTGTACGGCAACGGCAAGCTTGTCGCCGTCGGCCCGGTATTCGTAGATCATCCGGGCGGTTATGCTCTGAGCCGATCCAGCCGATCCAGCCGATCCAGCAGTACCGTCTGATCCGCCCAGTATCAGTTTGGCCAGCGGGGTGTCGAAATCAGGAGCCAGTTCCTTGGCACTGGTGACAATGCCTGTAGCGGATGCGTAGCTTTCCAGGCTGCCGGGAAGCCCGGTCGCGACGCGTCCGTGCGGTTCCACCACCATCATGCCGAACTCTCCGGCAAGCCCGTTATGACCAAATACCAGATCCCCGTTTATTACGATACCGCCGCCAAGTCCTGTGCCGAGGGCCAGCATAATCATGGGATCAGAGCCCTGTCCGGCACCGATACGATACTCGCCATACGTAGCTGCCGAAACATCATTGAGCACTCTCACAGGGACGGAGGTGATTCTCTGCAGTATGTCTTGCAGATCCAGGGGACCCCAACCGGTAATGTTCTCGGCTGTGCTCAGCAGTCTGCCGTTCTGATCGACAAGCCCGGGGGTGCCGATGCCGATCGCGGTTGCTTCTGCTTCTGTGCACAGGACTTTCAATTCCTGCAGTAATTTCTCGCCGGCGTCAGGTCCCTGCGGGGTAGGAAAGTTTGTTTGATTTTCAAGCTGTCCGTTTGGGTTCACATAGCCTGTTTTTGGGGTAGTTCCGCCAATGTTGATTCCTAAAGCACGGTTCAAGTTCATAGTGCCTCCAGTTGGGAAAAAACCCAGTCCCAGGTCATGCTTACAAAATCCGACTGCCGCCCGACTTGGGGGATGGTGAATAGTTTGTCCAGCACCATTGCGGCGGCCCCGAAAGCGATTTCGTTTTCACCAAGACTGCTGCATTGAATCTTGGTTTGATTATCGGGCTCCCCGATCCAGGCATTCGGGAGCTCTTCGCTGATAATCCGCTGTACGCTGGCGAAATTCCTTTGCAAATCTCCGCCGATGATTATGCGTTCGGGGTCAAAATTGGCAAATGTAGCTGAAAGTTTGCCGAATATGTTAACCAGAAACCGTTCCAGCAGTGCGGGGTTCTCTGTCAGCTGCAGAAGCTCGCCCTCACTCAGCCCGATATTCTCCGGTCCGGTTTCGTTCCAGTGATTGCTGCGGTACTCCCCTGCACGGTAGTTGCTGCCGTAGTAGATGCTGCCGTCTATCATTATCCCGAAACCGATTCCCGGGCGGTCCATTATCCTGCTTTTGTGATAGAAGAACTTGGTGAGCATATACATAAAGGTGCGCAGCTCGGAATTGCCGGCCTTCCAGCGTTCCCCAAGGGCGCAGCAGTTCGAGTCGTTCTCAAAATAGAGCGGTAAACCGAGTCGAGCCGCGATTTTATCGATATAGTTATAGTTTTCCAGTTCCAGGGTATGGGATTGCAGGATGATCCCGCGCTGGAGATCCACAGGGCCGGGGATGCCAACCCCAACGCCGACCAGTGGTGCGGATTGCGGCCCGAGCTGTTCGATTACCTCATCATACAGGGTGAAAAAGAGCTCGGAGAAGCTGGTGTGATTATCCCCGTTCAGGGTTCCTTCGATTTCCTCGACCGGTTGTCCGAGCAGATTCAGCACAACGGCTCGGTAATAGCCGACTTCTATCTCCAGTCCCAGGATATGTACCCGGTCCGGGTTGATACCCAGGTAGGTAGGTTTTCTGCCTCCCTGTGACGTGGATTCGCCTTGTGCGACCGTGTGTACAATGTCGTAATCCATAAGGTTGGAGACGATATTGGTTACCGTACTGCGTTCAAGCCCCAGGTGTCGGGCAATATCAACCCTGCTTATGGTGCCGTTTTGCTGAATGGTTTGCATTATGAGGGCGATATTTGCCTGCCGCTGAAACGTGCGGTTGCCTGCCTGAATTACCTGTGCCATGTGTCTGTACCTGCCGCGTATGGATTATGTGAGTATCAGTCTTTGGGTTCCGTATCACGATAATATCGCACGGTTCCGACCTTCAACTCCATGGTTGCGTCGTCATCACATACTATTATAGCCTGTCGATGCATTTGCAAACAGCTGATTGTCCACATATGATTCACCCCTTCTTCCACACCCTTGCGCAGTGCTTCAGCCTTATTCAGTCCGCTGGCGAGGATCATGACCTCCCGGGCCGACATGATGGTGCCCACGCCTACCGTCAGTGCCATTCTCGGCACGGCATCAATATCATCATCAAAGAATCGGGCGTTCGCCTTTCGTGTCTGTGTATTCAGGGTCTTGATCCGTGTTCGTGATTCCAGCGATGAGCCGGGTTCGTTGAATGCGATGTGACCGTCGGCACCGACTCCGCCGATAAACAGATGGATACCGCCGACAGCCTCGATTTTTGCCTCGAAATCAGCACATTCCTTATCGAGGTCTTTCGCTGTTCCATCAAGGATATTGATCTGATCCCTGGGTATATCGATGTGCGAAAAGAGATTGTGGTGCATAAAATAGTGATAGCTCTGCGGGTGATCAGCGGGTAATCCGATGTACTCATCCATATTAAAGGTGACTACATGACGGAACGATACCTTTCCCTGATCGTGGAGCTTGATAAGCTCGCGATACATACCCAACGGGGTTGAGCCGGTAGGAAGGCCGAGCACGAAGGGGCGATCATGCGATGGATTGAATGCATGAATGCGCTTCACTACATAGTTGGCCGCCCAGCTGCTCACCTGTTGACTGTTTTCTTTAATAATTACTTGCATGTGAACTCCTTACCGATTAGCTGTGGTTTTCGCTGAAGGTACTGTAGACCTGTTGACCCTGTACAAAAGTGGCCAGTACAGAAAGGTCGCTGCTGCATATAACAATATCCGCATCCTGACCGGGGAGGAGGGAGCCCTTGATTTTCCCTTTCCCCATTATGGCGGCCGGATTTACCGAGGCCATGGAAAGTGCATCAGTTAACGGGATCCCCCAGGAAACCAGATTGCGAACCCCACGGTCCATAGTCAAGCTGGAACCGGCAATAACCCCGTCGCTCGTGCGCCGAAAAATATTCTCATCCAGATATACCTGCTCCCCATTGGCAATGAGTTCGCCCTCGGTTTGCCTGGTCGTCTTTAATGCATCGGTAATCAATGCGATTTTTGATGCTGATTTTTCCTTGAGCAGGAGCTGCACAATGGCCGGGTGTACATGGAATCCGTCGGCGATTATCTCGCATGAGATCTCCGGGTGGATCATGATTGCCCCGACCACCCCCGGATCTCGATGATTGAGCGGGCGCATGGCATTAAAGAAATGTGTGGAATGCAGTATGCCGGCCTCGATACCCTCAACCATATTGTTGTAGGTAGCATTGGTGTGCCCGGCCTGCAGGACAATCCCCTGCTTGGTGCAGAACAAGGCAAGATCACGCATATTTTTTAACTCGGGAGCCACGGTCATATTGAGTATGGTATTGTTTGAAGCCGCAATATATCGCTTCATGGCCTCGATGTCGACGTTCTTGAAGTGCTTGGTCAGCTGAACGCCGGGTTTCTCGGGCGAGATAAACGGCCCTTCAAGATGTATCCCGAGAATTTTTGCACCGGGTTCCTTGCCGATAGCATTGGCGCATGCACGGATTGAGGTAAGAAAATCCTCTTCAGCCTGCGGATAGATGGTCGGACAGAAGCTGGTGACACCGGTTTCCAAAAGCAGACGCGACATGTGCAGGATGGATTCTGTTGTATGATCCTCCGTACCGAAGCCGCCGATTCCATGAATGTGGGTATCAATAAAGCCGGGGACCACCATATTGGTATAGGCGTCTATCCATATTGCATCTGCCGGAATATTTTTCTGCGGCAGACGAGTATCTGCGCAGACATCCTCGATTTTGCCTTCATTAATAATAACCGCACTCTTTGTGACCATGGTAACACCGGTAAAAACGGTAGCGTTGTGTATAACGGTTACTGCCATAAAAACTCCTTTCCTGTATATCATAGTTTGTTTTTTCGTAGTTCGATAGTCTCTACTACAGAGTACCACATCAAGTTTGTTTTGTAAATGAATTAACTAACTTGGTGGTGTATTTTTCAGTGACTATACAATGGCGCTTTTAAAGCTCGTAAGGTATTGCCACGTCAGTAAATACCTCCTCACTTCTGTTGCGAATGATATGTGCTGTATCGAACCTGGTGAATGTTGCCTCTACAGGCGCAAAATACAGACAACAGGGCGCCGTTTTATTGCCACACAAAAAAGGTTGACACCTCGCCAAAAACAGGGTTAGTCTGCTCTCAGTGATGCTAGTTGTGTCACTGAAAAAACAAACCTGCAAGAGCAGGCAAGGCAAATCAGGAGGTTTGTATGAGAATGAAGGGAATGGTATGCGCCATCATCACCATGATGCTGGTGACCAGCTTGACCTTTGCCGCAGGGCAAGGTGAGCAGGAGCAGGAAGAAGGGGTGGTAACCCTGAACGTGTTGAATTATGCAGATATGGCTTCACAGGAAGGAAGGACCTGGGAAGCGATTCGGGACGCCTTTATGGCGGCACATCCGGACATTCAGCTGGAAGTGGAGACCCTCTACGATGAACCCTATCACCAGAAACTCGCCGCATCGGTTGCCGCCGGCAGTGTACCGGACGTTATGTATCTGTGGCCGGGCGGACGCTCGCGTCAGGTAACGCAGACCGGGCTCGTTGCAGATCTGACTCCGCACATCGAGGACATCCGCGATAACTATGTACCCTCTGCATTAGCCCCCCAGGGAGATGGCAACCTGTACGAACTGCCGATAGCCGTAACCGCAACACATGTGTTGTATGTAAATACCCCGGTTCTCCGCGAGGCAGGCCTGGAAATGCCCGAAACCTATGAGGAACTCCGAGAGGTTGCAGCCGAGCTGCGGGACGCCGGAAAAGACGCGGTAATTATGGCCAATGCCGATGCATGGGTCATGAACTCAACCCTCCTCGGCACCCTGGTTGGCCGGCTTGGCGGCCCCACCTGGATGGAGGAAGCGGTAAACGGCGAGCACAGCTTCACCGATCCGGTATTTGTAGATGCACTTGAGTTGATTCAGGATATGTATCAGAGCGGAGTGCTTCCGAACGGCAGCATTCAGACCGGTTATGGCGAGGTGCCCAGCAATTTTGCGGAAGATCGAGGTGCATTCCTTGTTGATGGCGACTGGCGCGTAGGGGCGCTGGTTCCGTTGTTAAGTGCCGAGGAACAGCAGGAAATATAGTTGACTGTATTTCCGGAAATTCCCGGTGAGGTGTATCCGAACTCCACCAGTGTCGTCGCAGGCAGCGGATTCGGTATGGCCGCCGGTCTGAGCCCGGAAAA